>JAHEEH010000306.1 GCA_024640835.1 Bacteroidota bacterium | reverse complement strand
CAGACAAGGCTCTCGCGGTCTGCAGACTTCTGCTCGTCCTCGCCCACGATCGTGATTTCGTCGTCGGAATCCAGGACGGTCGCGAGGCGCTCACGTGCCGTCTCGGTCAGCACCTCGTCCGGATTCTGAAGGACGCCGGTGCCGCTTACGATCCAGCCTCCCGGAACGTCGATCCGCACGTCGAATCGGCCGAAGTTGTTGTAGAACTCGGCCGGGCCCAGGTACACGTTCTCATCCCAGCCGCGCAGGTCGTCGTACTTCGCGATGCGCGGATACCACTGCGTGGGCTGGAAGAGGTAGTCTTCCCATCGCTGTGTCATGCGGTGGCCCCGGCCTTCCGGTCCTCCGGGGAGCTTCGTATGCCACTCGACCTCGACCGTGGCCGTGGCATGCGCAGGGATCGGCTCCTCCAGGTGGATCGCGGCCACCGTCTGGTCGAGACCCGATATGCCCGTGCGCGGATCGTCCCATCGCCTCCGCGGCGCCGGGCGGGCATACAGGTCCACGTCCCGGCCGTTCACCGCGAGACGGGTCACGACCATGCCCTCGGTCTCCTCGGCGGGCACCGAGAATCCACGGGGCACGTCGTCCCTGAAGATGTTGTGATCCAGGCGCAGTACGATCCGGTCGAGTTCGTCGGGGCTGTCATTATGGAGCGTGATCGTCTCCGATCCGTACAGCGACTGCGTCGCCGGATTCAGCCGGACGTCGATGTCGTAGTCGGTCCCGAGTTGCCAGTAATTCGGACCCGGCTTGCCGCTCGCGTCGCGGGTTCCCGCGGCGAAGGCCCGGCGGATGGCTCGGGTCATGGGGACGTCCCTTCGGACGGCCCGGGGAACGTCGATCTGTGCGGACGCGGTCGACGGAAGAAGGACGGCAACAAGAAGAAGGGCCAGAGCTGCGCGATGCATGACGGGAGCGGGTCGGTAGGACGATGCAGGCCCCGACAGTACTGCGTCCTGCCCGGTATCGCAAGGGCGAGGTGGCTGCGGAGCCCTTGACGAACCTGCCCGCCGGATGCTATCCCTTCGGGATTCTCGACGCGTTCTCCGCCAGCCACGCGCCGAACGACTGAAGCTCGGGGTTCAGCTTCCTGGTCTCCTCGACGCTCCGCGCACCCATGTAGTACTCGTTGAAGTCCGCCTTGAACTGGAACATGTTGCCCAGGTCGTCCGCACCGGGGAAGCCGAAGCCGCGGTACACGTCGGCCGGGACGTCGTTGTGGTAGACCTCCTCGCCCAGCGCTTTCGAAAGCGCCTCGGCGAAGTCGCGCCCGGAGAGATGGCCACCGGCAATACCCACCCTCTTCCCGATGTACTCGTCGCCCCGTTTGAAAATACCGAACGCGGACTTCCCGATGTCTTCGACCGCGATGCTAGACAGCTTCTCACGGCCCATGGGCAGCGTGAAGGCGAGCCTGCCCTCTGCGTCCCGCTGCGGTCCGGAGCCGAAGTGGATCATGTTGTCCCAGTAAAAGGAGGTGAGCAGGAAGGTCGTCGGCACGCCGGCGTCGATGAAGTACTGATCGGCCTCACCCTTGGCGTCATAGTGCGGCACCTTGTACGAGCCCTGGAGGGTGGGCATCCTCTCGTCGGCGAGGGGTACCCACTTACGCGTATCCTCGAGGGTGGACCAGATCACGTGCTTCACGCCGGCGTCCGCGGCCGCCCGGGCCAGGTTCCCGGCGTGTTCCTTTTCGGTTTCAGCGGAGAAGTGGTCCCAGAACGAGGTCAGGCAGAACGCTCCGTACGCTCCTTCGAACGCCTTGCCGAGGCTCTCCACGTCGCCCAGTTCGGCCTCCACGACCTCTGCACCTGCGGCCTCCAATGCAAGGGCCTTGTCGGAATTGGCGTTGCGGGTGATGGCCCGCACTGCGAACGTCCCTTCAGGATCGTTCAGGATGGCGCGGACGAGTCCGCCGCCCTGGGCGCCGGTGGCGCCCACTACGGCAATGATCTTCTTGTCTGACATGCTGCTCCGTGATGATGAGGGTGAGAGGAGAGAGGTTGTGGGGATAACGATTAACGTTATAACAATTAACAGCAAGGCTGCGCCATTGTCAAGCCGGTGTCGCAGAGTCGCGTGAAGCAGTTGTGAAGGCGAGGGGCGGACCGTTACCTTGCATTGCTACCCCATTGTGACTCCCGAGTGCTGCCACGCCCATGACCGGTCTTCACCTGGCCCAGTACCGCATCGACGCCGAATTAGGACGCGGCGGCATGGGCATCGTCTACAAGGCGACCGACACCAAGCTCAATCGCACGGTCGCCCTCAAGGTCCTCCCGGCGTCGGCGCTCTCGAGCGACGACGACCGGGCGCGCTTCATGCGCGAGGCCCAGTCGGCTGCCCAGCTCTCGCACCCGAACGTCTGCCACGTCTACCAGGTGGACGAGGCGGTGCCGGTCGACGAGTCGGGTGACCGGGTGACCGGCCAGGACGAGGCGCGTCTCTTCATCGCGATGGAGTACATCGAAGGGGAGACGCTCCGCGAGGTCGTCGAGAAGGGTCCGCTGAGGCTTCAGGACGCGGTGAACATCGCCGGCCAGGTGGCCGAGGCCCTGAAGGAGGCCCATGCCAAGCAGATCGTGCACCGCGACATCAAGTCGGCCAACGTGATGCTGACGTCCCAGGGAGTCGCGAAAGTGCTCGACTTCGGCCTGGCGAAGACGCAGGCCTCGACGATGCTCACCCGGATGGGGTCGACCCTCGGTACGGTGGCGTACATGAGCCCGGAGCAGGCGCGCGGCCACGAGGTGGACAGCCGTTCGGACCTGTACTCGCTGGGCACGGTGCTGTACGAGATGGTCGCGGGTCGGCTGCCGTACGCCGGGGATTACGAGCAGGCCGTGCTGTACGGGATCCTGAACGAGCCGCCGGAGCCCCTGACGAGCGTCCGAACGGGCGTTCCGATGCAGTTGGAGTGGGTGGTGAACAAGCTTCTTGCCAAGGAGGCGGACTACCGGTACCAGACGGCGGCGGATCTCCTGGCGGACCTCAAGACGCTCGACCTGAGCGGCTCGGGCATGAGTCGCCGCTCGATGTCGGCGGTGAGCGCCGCGCAGATGGCCCCCGTCGCGGCTCCGACAAGGCCCGGGCTGCCCGTCTGGACATGGGGGGCGATGGCCGGAATCGCCGTGGTCGCGCTGGCGGCGGGTTGGCTCGTGAAACCGGCCGCGCCCGTGGAGCCGGAACCGGTCCGGCGCCTGACCATCACGCTGCCCCGGTTCCTGGAGATGGCCTTTCCCTCCGGTTCCTCGGACGGTCGCTACTGGCTTCTCGGAGGCCTGGATTCGACCGGCACGGCCTCCAACTACCTGTGGGACGTCCGCAACGACGCCTTCCGCCGCCTCGAGGGTACCGAGAACATGTTGTATCCGCAGTTCTCGCCCGACGGCTCCTGGGTACTGGCCGTCGGCGGCAACGGGTTGAACCGGATCCGCGTCCCGTCGGGTCGCGCCCTCTTCGCGGACAGTCTTCTCGAGGGCACCTGGCTCGACTCGAGCACGCTGATCGTCGGAGAGACGGACCGGCTCGCGCTCTACCGGGTGTCGGTGG
>JAHEEH010000305.1 GCA_024640835.1 Bacteroidota bacterium | reverse complement strand
GGGACGACCGCCTGGTTGCGGAGAGCGGCGACCCCGACGGCACCCTGGATTTCTACACCATCCACTACTACGACTGGGCGGGAACGACGGGATCGCCCTTCCACCATGCGTTTGCGGAGCTCGGTCTGGACAAGCCGATGGCCATCGGCGAGTTCTTCCTCGACGAGACGCTGGGAGTGCCAGGCGCCGAGCTGTACCGCACGCTCTTCGATGCCGGGTACGCCGGAGCCTTCGGCTGGCAGTGGTACGACTGGTGGCAGAACCGGACCGGACTCACGCACAACTGGCCGATGATGCTCGAAAGCATGGCGCTGCTGTTCGAACAGGAGCGGGAGGCCGTGGACCTGGCGGTGCCGGGACCGGACATCCGGTCGCTGGCCGTGCAGCCCCTGCAGATCGAACCGGGGGGTGAAGCCACGCTTTCGTGGGACGTCCGGCAGGCCGATGCGGTGTGGATCAACGGGGCGGCCGTCGATTCCGTGGGCACGGAGACGGTGGCGCCGACGGAGACCACCACCTATCGCCTCGTGGCCGAAGGAGACGGGATCCGCGACTCGACCGAGGTCACGCTCGAGGTGCTCTCCGCCGGAGAGATCAATCGCGCGCTGGGCCGGCCCACCGCCGCGTCGTCCGGCGAGGGCAACCTGGACACCCGCGATCCCGAAAACGCGACCGATGGCGACCCGGAAACCCGCTGGAGCAGCAACTGGGACACGCAGGGGATCGACTGGGACGACCAGTGGATTCTCGTGGACCTGGGAGCCGCCTACGACGTGGCCCGGGTGATCCTGGACTGGGAGGCCGCCTACGGCCGCGTGTACGACATCGACGTCTCGTTCGACGGCCAGGTCTGGACCACTGTCTACCACGAGGCGGCCGGCGCGGGCGGCATCGACACGGTCACCCTGGATCCGTCGATCCCTGCCCGGTTCGTCCGCATGCACGGACTGGACCGTGGGACGCAATGGGGCTATTCGCTGTGGGAATTCGAGGTCTACGGCACGCTGTCGGCCCAGCAGCCGCCCGTGTCCGTCGTCATGTGGCCCGGGGCCGGTGCGAAGCTCCCGCCGCTCGTGACGGTCCCCATCACGGTGGAGGCGTCCGATCCGGACGGACAGATCGCGGAAGTCGGGATCTACTTGAACGGGGAGCCGATCGCGTTCCTGGCCGAGGCGCCCTTCGTCGTGGACTGGACCCCGGACGAGGTGGGGGGCGAATTCACGATTTCGGCGCGGGCCGTCGATGACGACGGGCTCGTGGCGTGGTCCGTCCCGGTCGACGTGCTGGTGCTCGGCACCGCCCTCATCACGCGGTTCGAGGCCGAGGCGGCATCGACGGGCGGCGACGTGACCGAACAGACCGACGCGGGAGCCAGCAGCGGCGCGTACGTACGGATGGGAACGGGCAGCGGATCCGTGACCTGGAACCTGGACACCCCCGAGGCGGGGGTTCACATGCTCAGATTCTCCGTTCAGCTCCCGTCGGGAGCGGTGTCCGTGGGCCTCAAGGGGCCGCTCAACCCCAGGCCCATCGGAGTTCTCCTCGACGGGCCCGGCGACGGCTGGCTCGTCGTGGAGAAGTCGATTTCGCTCGAGCTCGGTCAGAACCCGCTGCTGCTCTCCAAGGGATCTGCCGGCGAGGTGTGGATCGACTACGTGGATCTCGTCCCGCCGAGCCTGGTCACGGACGCGGTTCCGGCGGACGACCTGCCGATGGACTATCGCCTGGAGGCGAACTACCCGAACCCCTTCAATCCGTACACCGTCGTTCCCTTCACGGCACCTGCCGCGGGGCACGTCCGCGTGAGCGTCCATGACCTGACCGGACGGCGCGTGGCCGATCTCGTCGACGGCTGGCGGCCGGCCGGCCGGCACGAAGTCGTCTTCGACGGAGCACGGCTGGCCAGCGGCGTGTACATGGTCCGGCTGGAGGCGGGATCGGGCCTGCAGTCCCGCCCCATCGTGCTCGTAAAATGACCCCGATCGAATCCCGGTCCGGCGTGGCCATGATCCGTTTCATCGTCACCTTTCTCGCGCTTGTCCTGGCGGCCGCCTGCGAACGTCTCCCCGCACAGGACGGTCCGATCGATACGGAGGCGACGACCGAGACCCGCGCCCTCTTCGCCAACCTTCGGGACCTGGCCTCCGAAAGCCGCATCCTGTTCGGCCACCAGGACCCCACGGCGTACGGCGTCGGATGGTGGCCGGAGCCGGGAGAGCCGGCCGAGTCGGTCGAGGTGAAAGCCGACGTCTACCGCGTGACCGGGGATTTCGCCCCGGTGTACGGGTGGGGCATCGACGACCCGCACCGCGAGGAACGGAATATCGACGGCATCGAGTGGGCCCTGATGCATGACCTGATCGTGCGCGGGTACGAGCGCGGGGGCGTGCACGTCTTCAGCTGGCACGGCGACAATCCGAAGACGGGAGGCAGTGCGTGGGACACGACCCGGGTCGTACGGGACCTTCTGCCAGGAGCCGCGCTCCACGACACGCTGAAGGCGCGGCTGGACGGAATCGCCGAGTTCATCGATGGACTCGAATTCGAGGGGCGCAAGATTCCGGTGATCTTCCGGCCGTACCACGAGCATAACGGAAGCTGGTTCTGGTGGGGCGCCGGGCACTGCACTCCGGACGAGTACGTCGCCCTCTGGCGCTTCACCGTCGAGTACCTCCGCGACGCGAAGGGACTCCACCACGTGCTCTATGCCTATTCGCCCGACCGGTTCAGCCGCGAGGACGAGTACCTGGAACGTTACCCCGGCGACGAGTTCGTGGACATCCTCGGTTTCGACGACTACTACGACTTCTACGGTGCAGGTCGCACGCCCGATATGTTTGCCGAGTCGATGGCGACCGTGGCCCGTCTCGCCGTGGAACGGGGCAAGGTGGCGGCGTTCACGGAGACCGGTCTCAACGCCCTCCCGAACCCGCACTGGTATACGGAAGTCCTCCTGCCGGCCCTGAAGTCGCGACCGATGACGTCGCGCATCGCGTTCCTCATGGTATGGCGCAACGCCAGGCCGGACCATTTCTACGTGCCGTATCCCGGACACGAGAGTGTCGACGACTTCCGGGAGTTCATCGCGGACCCGATGATTCTCCTGGAGCGGGACACGCCCGACATGTACCGGAGGCCGTGACGGCTCGGGGATCGGTACCCCGGGGTCAGTTCGATGCCACCCGACCGGTACGCTTTGCCGAGCGCACTCGGCGTTCGCAGGACGTGCCGACAGACCCTAGATTCAGTCGCAAAGCAGCTGACAACGTCATGCGCCAGATCATCTCCTGCATCGCCCTTCTGATCATCGCTGCCGCGCCGCTCAGGGCCCAGACCACCCCGCTCGAACCCGCGAGGCTGATCCTCCTGCCCGACACGACGGGTCCCGTCATCTCGCCCCACATCTACGGCCACTTCGCAGAGCACCTGGGCCGGGATATCTACGGCGGATTCTGGGTGGGTGAGGATTCATCCATCCCGAACGTGCGTGGGATACGCAAGGATGTAGTCGATGCCCTGCGCGAGGTCGGCATGCCCAATATCCGCTGGCCCGGAG
>JAHEEH010000304.1 GCA_024640835.1 Bacteroidota bacterium | reverse complement strand
CGACGCGCACGAGGGTCGTGCCGAGAGCCAGGTTCACCACCATGAGGAATCCCGTGATGATCAGACCCTTGTCGAGCTGCCGAAGCTCCGGTCCCGTGATGAGCGCCTCGACCGCCGTATAGATGATCACGAGCGCGGCCACCATGATCAGCCCACCTTCGAACCCGGCCGAGAAGTACGTGATCTTGCCGTGTCCGTACGGATGGTCCTCGTCCGGCGGCTGTATCGCATACCACATGCTGAACGCGGCGAAGCCGGTCGCCAGCCCGTGAATGACCGATTCGATCGCGTCCGAGAGAATGGCAGACGAACCGGTGATGAGCCAGGCTCCCAGCTTGCCCGCCAGCATGAACACGGAGGCCACCAGGCTCAGTCCCATGACCAGCCGCTGGCTCCTCCAGGCGTCCTGATTCAGCTGCCGCGGCGTGGTGTGCATGGATCGTCAGAAGAATACCTGCAGGGAGACGAACGCGGCGTCACGATACGCGCCGAACTCGCTGTCTCCGGACCCGATGAAGATATAGATCCCGTCGGTCACCTCCGCGTTCTGGAACGCGGACCAGGTGAGGCCCGGGCCGGCCATGACGGAGCCGTCGGTCACGTTCTGGACGCCGTAGAGCGTGGCCGTAACGAGAGGGCTCCAGAGATACGTGATACCGGTCGCGGCATACCAGCGTCCCAGGTTGGTGGTCGATCCTTCGAGAATCACCTTCGGATCGTACGCCGAGCTGCGGGCCGCGCCCGGACCGTTGAAGTGTCCCTCTACAAACACGTACCATCCTCCCGCAAACGTGTAGTCGCCGTTCACGACGGCGCGCAGATCCCAACGACCTGTGCTGCCACGGCTCAGCGCCGCCTCGCCGCGAAGTCCTCCGTCACCCACGTACCCGGCAAAGTCGCCGCCCAGAACCCAGCGTTCGGCGAACCGCCCGCCCATCAGGGTCCAGTCGTACTCACCGACGTGTCCCCGGAGCCGGCCCGCGACCCGATGCCGGCCTGCACCGGCCCCCGGCGCGAAGACGGCCTCGGCGCCGGACAGCGCCCCGAGCGGAACCGTCACCTGGACGAGATCCACGGCCGGCTTCTCGTCCCGCTCGATGGCGACCGGATCCAACGGGTGCAGAACGTCCGTTGGCGTCCATACGAATCCGGTGCCCCAGGACACGCGGTGCCGCCCCACGACCACGGACACCTTCTCGCCGTACCAGGCAACGGTGGCGCGGTATATGCGCTCGTCCAGCCTCCATCGGTCGCCGGAGGCCACGCGCCAATCGAGGTCCACGAACCGGGCCGGGGCCAGGACATCGGCCAGGCGGGCCTCGGCCGTTTCAAGGAACGAGCCAAGCCCCAGCTCCGTGTCGACCCAGACTTCCGCGTGCAGCGGTCCCCCGATCGCGGAGCCCTGCAGGCGGATCCGGCTCACGTCCAGCAGATAGGCGTCTCCATCGACCACGGAATGGGACCGGATGGCGAGGTTCTTCGCATATCCGGCGAGCGCCAACACGGGCTGCCCGGCACTGGGCACCGCAGCGCATGCCCACAGGGCGATGGAGAGGGCAAGCCTAGGCACGATGCTCGTCGGAGTCGATGGCTCCATCCCTGAGCGAGATGAGCCGCCGCGCCCGCTCCATCACCATGGGATCGTGGGTCGAAAACAGGAAGGTGATGCCCGTCCGCTCGTTCATCTCCCGCATGGTGTCGAGAAGGCGGGATCCGGTGGTGGAATCCAGGTTCGCCGTCGGTTCATCCGCCAGGACGAGCCGAGGATTGCTCACGAGGGCACGGGCGACCGCGACGCGCTGCTGCTGCCCGCCGCTCAGTTCGGACGGCCGGCGATCGTGCATCTCGGGCCCGACGCCGAGCTGTACGAGCATTTCCCGCGTACGTCGATGGCGCTCGGGCGCCGGCACGCCCTGCATCAGCAGGGTGAACTCGGCGTTCTCGGCGGCGGACAACACCGGGATCAGGTTGAAGGCCTGGAACACGAACCCCACGTTGTGCAGGCGAAAATCCGCCAGGGCCGCCCGCGACAGCTCGCTGATGTCGCGTCCGTCGATGGCGACGGATCCTTCCGTAGGGCGATCCAGTCCGCTGATCACGTTCAGCAGCGTCGTCTTCCCCGATCCCGACGGGCCCGCCACCGCGGTGAATTCGCCGGACCGGATATCCAGATCCACTCCGGCCAGCGCACGAACCGGCACGCTGGTCCGATCCTCGTACACCCGGGTAAGGCCGCGCGCTCGGATGAGAGCACCGTTGGCCCCTGGGTCAGACATGGTTGATTGCCTCCACCGCCTCGAAGCGGCTCGCCTTGATGGCCGGATACAGGACGGACAGCGCCACCATCACGATGATGATTCCGAAGCCCATGCCCAGGTGGGACCAGTCCAGGTAGGGGTAGATGATCGTGCTGACCCCGAAGGCGCCGAGCCCCTCCGCGAAGCCGCTCAGATCCATGCCGTTCCGGATCCAGTACGCCAGTACGCCGACGGAAAGGAGGATCCCGACGATCCCACCCAGAACCGATACGATGGCAGCCTCCAGGAACAGCATCCGCCGGATGTAGGCGGGCTTCACCCCCTGCGCCAGCATGATGCCGAGCTCGTGGATGCGCTCGAAGATCACCATCAGGAAGGAATTGACCAGCGTGAATCCGACGGCGGCGAACAGGATGAGGGCCGTGATGATCGCGGAGAAATCGTAGGCTTTCTTGGCCATCTCGAGCATCGGATTCCTCTCCTCCCACGTGAGGGCCTCGATGCCCTGATCCGCGAGCGCGGCGGTGACCTGCCGGGCCACGGGGACCGACTCGTCCGGAAGCTCCAGCCGGATCGTGACGGTGGACACCCCGTCGTCGAACCCGAGCAGGCGCTGGGCCTCGCCGAGCAGGATGTACACGTTGATCTTGTCGAAGGAGGTGCTGCCCGACTCGTAGATACCGGTGATCCTGTACGCCCCGGCACTGACCTCGTTGTCGAGGTCGCTGGCCATCAGGACGATCTTCTCCCCCAGCCCGACGCGCAGTCGATGCGCGAGGCCGGCGCCCACCACCACCTGCGTGGCCTCACCACCTCCTTCGAGCCATCCGCCCTCCACCACGCGGTCCGAGAGCACGGTGACCCTCGCCTCACGGACCGGATCCACGCCGTGGATCACGATTCCCCCGGACTGCTCCGTGGAATTTGCCATTCCGGGCGTCACGACTTCCGGAGCCGCCGACGCCGCCGGCAGCGCCGAGACGACGGCCAGTACGCTGTCCGGATCGGCGATCCGGGTTTCGATGGTCGGGTTGCTGCTGTAGCCCGTCCCCGCGACCTGCACGTGACCGCCCTGCAGGTCGACGGCCCCGGCCACGAATTCGATGCCGATGCCGTCCATGAAGGCGGTCGAGCCGATGAAGGCGAGCATTCCGAACCCGACCGCCCCGGCCAGGACCGCCGAGCGGCGCCGGTTGCGGCCCACGTTCCGCCACGCGATGGTAAAGAGCATGGGCAAGGCCTCACGTGCCCCTCCGGAGCGCATCGATCGTCGTGAGCCGGAACACGCGCACCACCGGATAGATGGTCGCCAGCACGGCG
>JAHEEH010000303.1 GCA_024640835.1 Bacteroidota bacterium | reverse complement strand
CTTTCCCGTGATCTGCGGGAGCCTTTTCTCCCGGTGCACGATCGACACGAACTTTGGGTGAACGGTATGCGGAAAAGGGCCGTGCACGCGAAGTTGCGGCCTGTCGAACCCAGACCCGCACGATGAACAACCTGATCGCAAGAACTCCGGCTCCCATCAACGAGCCGGTCCTCTCGTATGCGCCGGGCACGCCGGAGCGCGCGTCCCTGAAGGCCCGCCTCGCGGCCATGCGCACAGAGCACGTGGATATCCCCGCGTTTGTCGGGGGCCGCGAAGTCCGCACCGGAACCCTTTTCAGCGTCCGTCCACCCCACGAAACATCCCACGAGCTGGGGACGGCTCATCTCGTGGGCGAGGTGGAAATCAAGGACGCCATCGAGTCGAGCGTCAAGGCCCGCGCCGAGTGGGCCGCCATGGACTGGCAGGACCGCGCGGCGATCTTCCTGAAGGCCGCCGAGCTTCTGGCCGGTCCGTGGCGGGATACGGTCAATGCCGCCACGATGCTCGGCCAGAGCAAGAATGCGTACCAGGCAGAGATCGATTCCGCCTGCGAGATGATCGATTTCTTCCGGTTCAACGTGCATTACATGCAGCAGATCTACGGCGACCAGCCCAATCCGTCGCCCGGTGTCTGGAATCGGCTGCAATACAGACCGCTCGAGGGGTTCGTGTTCGCCGTCACGCCCTTCAATTTCTCGTCCATTCAGGGCAATCTGCCCACGGCACCCGCCCTCATGGGCAACGCAGTGGTGTGGAAGCCGGCCACGTCGTCGCTGCTGTCGGCCTACTGGTTCTATCGCCTGATGGAAGAGGCGGGACTGCCGCCCGGCGTCATCAGCATGATTCCGGGGCGCGGTTCGCAGGTCGGAAAACACGTGTTCGGTTCCCCCCATTTCTCCGGACTGCATTTCACCGGATCGACCGGCACGTTTCAGCACATGTGGTCCACCATCGCGTCAGCGCTTCCGGGCTATCGGAGCTACCCGCGCATCGTGGGTGAGACGGGTGGCAAGGACTTCATCGTGGCGCACGCATCGTGCGATGCGCCCGCCGTCGCGACGGCCATCGTGCGGGGCGCATTCGAGTACCAGGGGCAAAAATGCTCGGCCGCGTCGCGGGTATACCTGCCCACGTCCCGTTGGCCCGAGATCCGTTCCCTCATGGAGGAACGCCTTGCGTCCGTGACCATGGGCCCCGTCGAGGACTTCTCGAACTTCATGAACGCCGTCATCGACAAGGCGGCGTTCGATTCGATTACGGGTTACATCGACCGGGCCCAACAGAATCCGGCGGTCCAGGTCCTGCACGGCGGCGGCTACGACGATTCCGAGGGATACTTCATCGAGCCCACGGTACTCCTTTCGTCCGATCCGGCGTCCGAAACCATGTGCGAAGAGATCTTCGGCCCCGTCGTCACCATACACCTGTACGACGAGGCGAAGTACGACGAGATGCTGGACGTTCTCGACCGCACCAGTCCGTACGCGCTGACCGGGGCCGTTTTCGCGCAGGACCGCGCCGTGATCGTCAGAACGGCAAACCGGCTCGCGGACAACGCCGGCAATTTCTACATCAACGACAAGCCCACCGGCGCCGTCGTAGGCCAGCAGCCCTTCGGCGGCGCCCGTGCGTCGGGTACCAACGACAAGGCCGGATCCTACCTGAACCTGGTTCGATGGATTTCGGCCCGTTCCGTGAAGGAGAATTTCAATCCGCCGCACCAGATCACCTATCCATTCATGCAGGCCGAGTAGCCTATTCCCATCTCCGATTCTCCCATGACATCCACCAACGGCAGTCCGCGCCCACTTCGCGCGGTCCAGTTCGGCCTCGGTCCCATCGGGGCCTCGTGCCTGCGTACCCTCCTGTCCAAGCCGCATGCCTTCGAGGTCGTCGGCGCCATCGACGTGGATCCGGCCAAGGTGGGTCGGGATGCCGGTGAGGTCGCGGAGGCCGGGCGGACCATCGGCATCCTGGTTTCGGACCATGCGGCGGACGTTCTGGCGAAGACCCGGCCCGACGTCGTCTTTCACACGACGACCTCGTTTCTGGAGCGCATGTACGACCAGCTCGTGGTGTGCGCACGGGCCGGCGTCAACGTCGTCTCGTCCACCGAGGAACTCTCGTATCCCTACCACCGGCATCCGCAGATTGCCGCCGAACTGGATCGCGTGGCGCGGGAGAACGGCATCACGCTGCTCGGAACCGGCGTGAACCCCGGGTACGCGATGGACGCCCTCGCACTCATGGCGACGGGCGTGTGCAACACCGTCGAGTCGCTCGACATCCGGCGCGTAGTCGACGCAGGCGGTCGACGGCTTCCCCTTCAGCGCAAGGTGGGTGCCGGCATCACGGAACAGGAGTTTGCCGAGAAGAAGGCCACCGGGACCTTTGGCCATATCGGCCTGGTGGAGTCCGTCTATCTCGTCGCGGAGGGCCTCGGCTGGACCCTGGACCGGGTCGAAGAGAACCTGGAGCCGGTCGTTTCGCCCAAGTATGTGAAGACCCGATTCCTCGAAGTGACGGAAGGCAGCGTGGCGGGTATCCACCATGCGGCCACCGGCTTCGTGGGCGATCGTGCGGTGGTTTCGCTGGACCTCAAGATGTACGTCGGAGCGGAAGAGCCCATGGATGCCGTAAAGGTCGTCGGGGATCCGCCGATCGACCTGGTCATTCACGGCGGGATCTTCGGGGACACGGCGACCGTCGCAACCCTCGTCAACACGGCACCTCTCGTGGTCGGCGCGCGACCGGGACTTCTGACGATGAAGGACATCCCGCTGCCCCGTGCCTTCGCGGCGGTGAGATAACGCATGGACCACGTCTTCCGAAGCACACGGTACGTCGGCGATCAGCCGCCAGCCGTGCTCTTCGGGCAGGCGCTGGGGGTGCCCGTGGGGATCTGTGCGCTGCCGGTCATGATCGCGGCGCTCGTGACCATGTTGCAGGGGGGCAGACCCCTGCCCTTCCTGCTGGTCTGGTTCCCGGTGAGCCTCGCCGTCGCGTGGTTCTGGACGGCGTCCCGGCTCCGAACCGAGGTCGTGGAACTGTCCTTGGGGTCGACGCTGGTCTCGTTCCGGACCCGATGGGAAGTCGCCACGCAAAGGCCTTCCCGGCCGGGCTCCGCACTTCTTGACGTGAGGAAGTCCGGCCACGACCTTCTCCTTACGATCGGACACGAGACGATCGCACTCCCGCGACTCCGCTGGACCGACCTGGACCGGATCGAAGGCCTGTGCCGTGCCGCCCGGGACCGCCATCTGGACCGGGTGCGTCGCAACCTGGAGCAGCCGAGCAGATCGTGATAACCCTGAACCGCTCCGATTCAAGGTCCCTCCAGGACCAGCTGGTCGACCAGATCCGATTCCTCGTGGCGTCCGGACGCTATCGCATCGGCGAGTGGCTTCCGTCCACGAGGTCGCTCGCGGAACGCCTGTCCATATCCTTCCACACCGTACGGAAGGCGTATTCGCAACTCGCTTCGGAAGGCATGCTCGAGGCCGTTCCCGGAAACGGGTACCGCGTACTGGAGCATCGCGCCGATACCCGCGGGGATCGCCTGGAGCGCGGGGCGGAGGTGGTTCAGACGGC
>JAHEEH010000302.1 GCA_024640835.1 Bacteroidota bacterium | reverse complement strand
GAGCACGCTCGCCGCGAACGACTCGTACGGATGATGCACGAGGAGGTCGCCGGCGCGGATCGCCGAGAAGATGTCTTCGCGGTCCGCGGCCTCGCCCGTGTGCCGGAGACGCTCGGGAATGACCGGCTCCCACGGCGCGAATCGCAGCTGCGGACGATCCAGGTCCGCGATGGCATGAAGATCGGTCAGGTCGATCTCGCCGGACGCCTCGTAGACATCGTGTTCCTTCAGCCCGAGCTCGCGCATGAGGAGGTTCCGGACACCGGGCGGCATGCCGGCCTCCACCTCCAGCCGGACGATCGGGGCGAACCGCCGCTCGCGCAGCTCGTCGGCGATCATCTCGATCAGGTCGTCGGCCTCCTCCTCGTCACGCCGGATGTCCGCGTTCCGCGTGATGCGGAACGCGTGCACGCTCGTGACCGTCATGCCCCTGAACAGGTCGTCGATGTTGTGGGCGATCACCTGCTCGACCGGCACGAAATCGAGCCCGCCCGGAAGTCGGACCCACCTCCCCCTCGTCGTCGGCACCTTCAGGCGGGCAAAATGCTCCGTGCCCCGCTTCGGGTGTCTGAGCGTGACCGCAAGTGAGAGGCTGAGGTTGGAAATGAAGGGAAACGGGTGTCCCGGGTCCACCGCGAGGGGCGTCAGGATCGGGAAGATGTGCGCGATGAACTGCTCCCGCAGGTACGCCCTCTGCTGGTCATCCAGGTCCCCGTAGTCCAGGATGCGGACCCCCTCCGCGGCGAGAGCGGGCCTGAGCACGCGCATCCAGGTCTCCGACACTTCCCGGTACATGGGCCTGACCGCCACCTGGCACAGGGTGATCTGCTCCGCCGGCGTCCGACCGTCCGGACTGAGCTTGACGACGCCGGCGGCGGCCTGCCGCTTGAGGCCCCCCATGCGCTTGCGGAAGAACTCGTCCAGGTTCGATGAGGTGATCGCCAGGAACCGGACGCGCTCCAGGACGGGATGGCGCTCGTCCAGCGCCTGGTACAGGACGCGCCAGTTGAAGTCGAGCCAGGAAAGCTCCCTGTTGAAATAGAGGCGGGGGTCGGCGGGTGTGGCCCGTTTGGGTACCGGGAGCGGCGACACCGCCCTCGGAACCACGACACGCACCTCGGGGCGCGGCGCTCCGTCACGAGCCGGCTCGCCGTTGCCGGTCGAGGCCTCCGTTGCGATGTCCGTGCCTGGTATGGGTTCGATCATGCGAGAAACCGTCGGTCTTCGACCTGTCGACGCAGCTGCTGGAGCGACAGCAATTCCTCCTGCAGCGCACGAACGTCCCCCCCGTCCTGTTCCTCGCGGAAGAGTGCGTGCCGAATGTCCGTGATCATGGCGTCCAGCCGGTCCAGCTTCAGAAGGGTCATCGCCCCGGCGGCGGCCGCGTGCGGATCCTCGTTCAGGCGCGGCACCTCGATCCGGCGGCGGCTCCAGTTGGCCGACGGTTCCACGACGTCCGTCAGCACCTCGGTGGCCAGCTGCCGCACCTCGTCGCCGAAGGTCCCGTCCAGGAACGGGCGCCGGCCCAGCTGCCCCTCCTGATACAGTCTAACCAGGTGTCCGGCGGCATCCCGTGCAGGCCCCTCCGTGAACTCGTCCAGCGAGGTCCTCGAAAGAACGAAAGCGACCATCTCGGATCCATTCTCGAGCATGAGCCGAAGCAGGGTCTTCTCTTCCGGGAGCGGATCCACCGATACGCGGCGAACGGCCCCGGCGGCCGGTCTGGCGGCGGAACCCTCGACATCCGCCGGGCGCGCCGGCGTCCTGTCCCGGGGTACGCGTCGCCGCTCGTCCTGCACCCGCTCCTGATCCAGGGCCCTCCGAAGGTACATGTCGGGGACGTCCATCACCGTGGCGGCCTGTTGCAGGTACGATTCCCGCAGCAGCGGATCCGCGATGCGGCCGATGGTACGGACGACCGCGTGCTGGGCCGCGGCGCGGGATTCCGGGGCGTCCAGGGTGCCTTCCGTCCGGGCCCTCTCGTGCAGATAGGCCACGAACTCCTGCCGCTCGGCCGCGAGATAGGCCTCGAACGCTTCCCCCCCCTGCTTCCGGGCAAACGTGTCCGGATCCTCGCCGTCGGGAAGTGCCACGACATACGGGACGATGCCTCCCTCCAGGCACAGGTCGATGCCCCGGGCCGTCGCCCGCGCTCCGGCATCATCGGCGTCATAGAGCAGGAGCACCCGCCTGGCATACCGCGAGACGAGCCGGACCTGGTCCGGCGTCAGCGCCGTGCCGCTCGAGGCTACCACGTGATGTACTCCGGCCTGGTGCAGGGCGATCACGTCCGTGTACCCTTCGACCAGGATCGCCTCCTCCCGCGCCCGGATCGCCTGCTTGGCCTGGAAGAGCCCGTAGAGCACACGGCTCTTGTGGTAGACGGCCGTCTCCGGTGAGTTCACGTACTTGGGCTGCCCGGGTTCGTCCACCAGGATTCGCCCCCCGAAGCCCAGCACCTTCCCGACGTGGGACAGGATCGGGAAGATCAGCCGTGCCCGGTACCGGTCGTACCAGCCCCCTCCCTCGCGGCGGGGAAGCACGAGGCCGGCCTTCTCGAGCGTCTCGACCGAGATGGACGCGTCGGTGGCCGCTCCCAGAAGGCCGTCCCAGGCGTCCGGAGCATATCCCAATCCGAACCGCTTCACGACGTCCGTGCCGAGTCCCCGCTGCTGAAGATATCTGCGTGCCGCGTCGGCATCGTCGCTCCGAGCCAGGCGCTCGTGGAAGAACCGGGCGGCAAAGCGGAGCGCATGCAGGATGGATTCCTCGACGCTGCCCGATCCGTCCTCGGGCTCCGGTTCCGGAATGGTCACCCCGAACCGCTCGGCCAGCAGGCGGACGGCCTCTGGAAACTGCAGGTTCTCCACGCGCGAGACGAAGCTGAACACATCGCCCCCTTCACCGCACCCGAAGCACTTGAAGATCCCCAGCCTCGGGTTCACGTTGAACGACGGGGTCTTTTCCGCATGAAACGGGCAGAGCCCGATGAAATTGGAGCCTCTCTTCTTCAGGCGGACGTAGTCCCCGACCACGTCCACGACGTCGGCCACCGCACGTACTTCCTCGATGATCTCGTCCGACAGTCGCATCGGTGGAGCAGGCAGCCTCAGGCCAGGTTTCCGACGCCCGGCGTGACGAGTGCGGCCGCATCGCCCTCGACGGGTCCGATGTCGGGCTTGTCGGAACACTGACAGGCCGGAACGGCCAGGCAGGACAGAAGAAGTGCCAGGAGCAGTCGACGCATGGAAGAACCCCTCGGGTGGTGGAACAAGCTACCCCCGGAACAGCCTCGGGAGCAATCCTGAATCGACGCCGTGACCGGCCGAGCGTGAAACCGGCGGCGGGCGATAACGTAGCGTAGCGTGATGCCAGTCGATCCTCTGAACCGGGGGCGCTCGTCCGATGTTTCTCACCCTGATCCTTACCGTTGCCGGCCTTCTTCTCGTGGGCCGCGTGGCTTCGGAGGACGAGAAGAATCCGCTCGAGCTCGTGGGTGCGCTGGCGCTCGTCGGCCTTGCCGTGGTGCTGAACTGGAGATCCGGCGCAGGACTCGTGGTCGTTGCCGGACGGATTGCGCTCGAGGTCGGCATCG
>JAHEEH010000301.1 GCA_024640835.1 Bacteroidota bacterium | reverse complement strand
TGCGGTCCGCCGCCGCTCGAGGGGGGACCAGTTCCTGTTCGTGAACGGTCGACCGGTGCGCAACCGGTACCTGGAGCACGCCGTGTTCGCTGCCTACAGGGGCCTGGTGCCGGACGGGTCGTATCCCTACTTCGTGTTGTTCCTGGATATCGACCCGCGGCACGTGGACGTGAACGTGCATCCGACCAAGGCCGAGGTGAAGTTCGACGACGAGCGGGGCGTGTACGGGATGCTGCGTGCGGTCGTGAGCCGTGCCCTGAGCGAGTGGGAGGGGACCCCGTCGGCGGACGTCGGGCTTCGCGATCTTCTCGGAAACGGCTCGGATCGTATTTCGGAGCCGCGTCGGGGCGTTTCAGAGGGGCACGGCCGGGAAGGACTTTCCGGCCGAGGGTCGTCCGTTCCTGCGGGATCGGTGTCGGGCTTGCTGTACGGCCCGTCGACCGGCGAGAGCCGGTCGGCCGGAGAGGTCTCGCGTGCGGCCGTCGAAGACGATGCGGACGAACCCGGAGGCCCCGAGGGCGTCCGGTTGTGGCAGATCCAGGACACCTACGTCGTGACCCCCATCCGGTCCGGTCTCATGGTCGTCGACCAGTTCGCCGCGCACGAGCGAATCCTGTACGAGCGGGCTCTCCAGGCGCTCGCGGACGGATTCGGTCTGTCACAGCAGCTGCTCTTTCCGCGAACCGTCGAGTTGTCGGCGGCCGATTTCTCCCTGATCGGTGAGCTCCAGGCGGACCTTCGGTCCCTCGGGTTCGACCTGGATCCCCTGTCCGGTCGTACGGTCCTGGTTCGAGGCGTGCCCGCCGACATCCGAACCGGCGACGAGAGAACGGTCCTCGAAGAGCTTCTGGAGCAGTTCCGTGAGAACGAGCGGACGGAGCGGCTTGGCGGGCGCGAGAACCTCGCCCGGAGCATCGCGAGGCGGAGCGCCATTCGCGCGGGCACGCGGCTGGACGAACTCGAAATGCGGGCACTCATCGACCAGCTGTTCCTGTGCGCCCAGCCGTACGCGGGACCGGACGGCAGGCCCACGCTCGTGCGCATTCCCGTAGAGGAACTCGATCGCCGGTTCGGCCGGCGCCGGTAGGGGCCGAGCCGATGAGCAGCCCGCTGCATGCCATCGAGAAAGCCGTCGAGCGGCAACTCGAGGACCACGGTCTCACGGACCGCAGGCGCCCGGTGGTAGTGGCCGTCAGTGGAGGGGTCGATTCGGTGGCGGCAGCCCATGCGATTCATGCGCTCGGATACCGGGTGGTACTGGCACACGTGCATCACGGCCTGCGCGGTCCGGAGGCGGACGGCGACGCGCACCTCGTGGAAGGCATGGCCCGCGAATGGGGGTGCCCGGTGCACGTCGTGGAAATCGGCGAGGATCTGACGGCGGCCTCGGCGGGCGAATCCATGCAGGACAGGGCTCGACGGTTGCGGTACGCGGGGCTCGAGCACGTCGCGCGTGCGGTCGGATCCGAGGTGATCGTCACGGGACACCACCGGGACGACCAGGCCGAGACCGTGCTGATGCAGCTCCTGAGGGGTACGGGCCCCGAAGGGCTCGCCGGCATGCCCGCGGTGCGTTTCCTCTCCACCGGTTCGTCCGTACGCCTCGTGAGACCACTGCTCTCCCAGAGTCGTGAGCGGATCAGGGCCTACGCCGAGAGGGTCGGCCTGTCGTGGCGCGAGGATTCGTCGAACGAGAGTGACGCGTACCTGCGCAACGCCGTGCGTCGGCGGGTGCTCCCCCTGCTCGACGACGTGGCTGGAGGCCAGTCGGCGGACCGGATTGCGCGCGCGGCCGATCTCCTGAGGCGGTACGTGGATTCCGATATCGACTCCGTTACCGAAGCCCTCCTCCGCGGAGCATGCCGACCGATCCCCGGAGGAGGTGTCCTTCTGTCCGGGCGGGTGATGGAGCCGCTGCCCGCGGTGTGGAAGGGGCGGCTCGTTCTCGGCGCCCTCGAAGGTCATCTTCCGTCGGCGGCCCGAACGAGAGCGACCGTCGATCGTGCGCTGGAGCTGCTCCTCCGGCAGACCGGCAGGTCCGTTCCAGTCGAGGGAGGCAGCATCTGGCGAGAGCGCGACGGTCTTGCCCTGGTCCCGGAGCGGTCGCTCCCCCAGCCGGCCCTGCTCACGCGCGCGAGCCCGGTGGAGTGGGACGGCCTGGTATTTCGGCTGGATCCCGTCGGTACGGTCGACGTCGGGGAAGGTCGCGACGCGGTGATGCTTGATGCCGATCGTATTCCCCCGTCGCTGACGATCCGTCCGTGGGCGGCCGGCGACCGGGTCAGCCCCCGGGGCATGTCCGGTACGCGGAAGGTGAAGGACCTGCTCGTCGACGCCCATGTGGCGGCTCACGCCCGTTCGCGGGCCGCCGTCGTCGCGACGGGCGTGGACGTGGTCTGGGTCGTGGGAGTCCGCGCGGATCGGCGCTTTCTCGCCGACGCGGACACGAAGTCCGGACTGAGACTGTCGGCCAGCTTCGACGGGTGAGTCGGGCACCGCCCGTGCTGCACCGCACGGGCGCGATTCAGGAGCGAGGCGCGTATCTTCAGGCCCTTCGAGCAGGATCTACCCGGGGGCATGGTTTCGGAAGAAGGACGATCGGTCGTGATCAACGGTGAGCGGTTCAGGGTCTACCTGGACCGGGAGACCATCGAGCGACGCGTGCGCGATATCGCGGACGCCATAAGCCGCGACTACGAGGGCAAGACGCCCATCTTCATCGGCGTACTGAACGGGGCTTTCATCTTCCTCGCCGACCTCATGCGCCACGTGCGGATCGACTGCGAGGTCGACTTCCTCAAGCTCTCGTCGTACGGCGCCGAACGGATCACGTCAGGGAAGGTGCGGGAGCTCAAGCGGATCGACGCCGACATCGAGAATCGCCACGTGATCGTGGTCGAAGACATCGTGGACACCGGATTGTCGATGGACTGGATCATGGATCACCTGGCCGAACACCGGCCGGCGTCCCTGTCCACGGCGGTTCTCCTGCACAAACCCGACGCCTCCCGTACGAAGGTATCCCTGGACTACGTGGGCTTCCGCATCGAGAACAAGTTCGTGGTCGGTTACGGCCTGGACTACGCCCAGGTGGGGCGCCACCTGCCGGACCTGTACATGCTGGATCCTTCGGGTCAATGAGCGCGGGACCCGCGCCATCCGTCGGGGTCCCGGCGGACGGATGCCGGGGCTTGCCGGTCCTGTCGATCAGGGACCGTCCGGTGGGGAGACTTCCTTCGGGTGGCAGACGTAGTGCTTCTCTTCGCCATCGCCCAGTGCCGCGATGGGTGCCGATTCGGCTGCGGAGCCCACGTCGGACAGTGTTCCGTCCCGTGCCAGCATCGCGATACCGGGATCGGATGCATCGTAGGCGGAGTGCCGGGCCGTGTCGGCCGTTACGTAGTACGATGCCGCATCGAGTGCCTCCCCCGGGCCGGCCAGGCCCATCTCGATGACCCAACGGGAAGTGGCCTCTCCCCAGGCCTCGAGGGCGGCAGGGGCCGGATACCGGGGCAGGTAGGTGACCGCCGGCAGTCTGCGGTGGATGAACCGACGGCTCAGGTCGGCCAGTACGGGGTCGGAGCTCGCCATCCAGC
>JAHEEH010000300.1 GCA_024640835.1 Bacteroidota bacterium | reverse complement strand
AAACTGAGCCGAATATACAGGAGGCTGTATAGTTTTGGTCAGCTTTATACAAGTTTGTTATTGTCCTCGCACGTTCTTCGTATGGCCAGGCCCATTCCCGATTCCGAACCCTTCCTGACGCTCAAGGAGGCGGCCGAGCGTCTCGGCGTCCACCCGGCCACCCTGCGACGGTGGGCGGATCAGGGGGACGTCCAGGTGCGACTGACGCCCGGGGGGCACCGCCGATTTCCGCTCTCGGAGATCGAACGCCTGGGTCGTCCCAAGGCGGAGTCGTCCGGGGTGGGATCGGCTCCGGAATCGATGGCCACGCGGGCCATCACCGTGACGCGCACGGGCATCCACGCGCAGCACGACGAGCGCTGGATGACGGGCATGGACGAAAAGGAGCGCGAGGAGAAGCGACTCCTGGGCCGGCGGCTCGTCGGGCTCATGATGCAGTACCTCTCCCGCGAGGACGGCGACGGGGACGAGCTCCTCTCGGAAGCCCAGGCGATCGGACGGTTGTATGCGAGGACGTCCATCCAGAAGGGCCTGGAGCTCGCCGAGGCGCTCCGCGCCACGATGTTCTTCCGGGACCAGATCGTGGAGTCGGCCGTGCTGCTTCCGGAGTCTCCCCGCGGTCGCCCCGATGCCAGCACGCGCGTGTACCGGCGCATCAACACGTTCCTCAACAGCGTGCAGCTGGCGATCGCCGACGTCTACGACGCGGAACGCGGGTCTGAGAACGCGTAGCGCACGGCGCGGCGAGGACAAGGAACGCCCCCCGATTCATGAGCACCCACGGACGCGTATTGGTGGCGATGAGCGGCGGGGTGGATTCATCCGTCGCCGCGGTTCTCCTGAAGGAGGAGGGTTTCGACGTGGTGGGCATCACCATGAAGACCTGGGACTACGCATCCAGCGGTGGTGGCACCGGAGGTCGACAGATCGGCTGCTGCACGCTCGAGTCCATGAACGATGCCCGGACGGTAGGCATACGCCACGGATTCCCGCACTTCATCGTGGACATCCGAGAGGAATTCGGCGAGTGGGTCATCGACCGGTTCACCTCCGAGTACATGGCCGGGCGGACCCCGAATCCCTGCGTCCTCTGCAATACCCACATCAAGTGGGCCGCGCTTCTTCGGAGGGCGGACGCGCTGGACTGCGAGTGGATTGCGACCGGTCACTATGCCCGCGTGCGAACGGAGGGGACGGGCGGAAGGGCGGTGCTCCGCCGCGGTCTGGACCGGAACAAGGACCAGAGCTATGCCCTGTGGGGTGTCCGCCAGGAACACCTGGCCCGGTCGCTCTTCCCGCTCGGTGGGTACGAGAAACCCGTGATACGGAGCATGGCGGAGCGTTTCGGGCTGGAGCACGTGGCGTCGAAGCCTGATTCGTACGAAATCTGCTTCGTGCCGGACAACGACTACCGCCGGTTCCTGCGCGACCGGGTGCCCGGTCTGGACGAAAAGGTGGGAGAGGGGCCGTTCGTACTGCGGGACGGAACGCGTGTGGGCACGCACGAAGGCTACCCCTTCTATACCATCGGACAGCGGCACGGCCTGGGGCTGGCGTTCGGATGGCCGGCCTACGTCACGGGAATCGACCCCGTCACCAATACCGTGACGGTGGGCCCCCGCGAGGAGCTCGGGAGGCAGAGGCTGACGGCGGACGGCATCAACATGGTGCGGTACCCCGATCTGTTCGGGGAGAGGTCCGCCGTGGGGACCGTCCGGTACCGGGACGAGGGCGCCCCGTGCCGGGTCCGCCAGACCGGGGCGGACGGCATCGAGGTAACCTTCGACGAGCCGCGGCCGGCGATCACGCCCGGGCAGGCGGTCGTCCTGTACGAGGGCGACGACGTTCTGGCGGGCGGGTGGATCCGAAAAGTGGCTTACTGACCGTCCCGGTCGGCCGATACCGCTTGATATCCAGCGCCTCGAGAACCCTCGGCCTCTCCATGTCAGACCAGACGACGTACCTGGTCCTCCCGTACGCCATCGCGTCGCTATCCACCGGCGTCGTGGCGTGGTTCGCCTGGCGCCGACGCGGTACGGAGACGGCACGATACTTCTTCCTGCTGGTGCTGTCCGCCTCGCTCTGGTCCGCCGCGTCCGCCTTCGGCAACCTGGCCAGGGCGCCGGACGTGAGGTTTCTCTGGACTCTGCTGAAGTACGGGCCGATCACCACCCTTCCGGTGGCATGGCTGCTGTTCTCGCTTTCGTTCGCCCGCCTCGACCGGCACATTTCCGGGCCGCGCACGGCCTTCCTGCTGCTCGTGCCGATCGCGACGCTGGTGCTCATCGCGACGAATGACCGGCACCTCCTGGTCTTCACGGATGCATGGATCTCGACGCACGGGTCGCTCTCGACGGTGGCCCACGGGCACGGACCGTGGTTCTGGGTCCACACGGCCTACAGCTACCTGCTGGTCGGTTCCGGCATCATGGCGATGGGCCGTCACGTGTCCAGGGCGGGCGAGCGATACTACGGGCAGGCGTCCATCATGGTGGCGGGCGCGATGGCCCCCGTGGCCATGAACGTCTGGTATCTCGCCGCGCCCGGATCGCTGCACTTCCTGGATCCGACGTCCATGGCCTTCTCCCTGAGCACCATCCTGTTCGCGATCGGGCTGTTCCGGTACAACCTGCTGGATCTCGCGCCGATCGGTCGCGCCAGGATCCTGGAATCCATGCCGGACGGGGTCGCCGTGCTCGATGCGCAGGGTCGCGTCCTGGACTGCAACCCGGCGGCGGAAGCCATGCTTCGGGACGGAGGGCTCGTCATCCAGGGGAGGAAGGCGCAGGAAGTCGGAGGAATCCTGTACACCATCTGGCGGTCGCGCGACGCCTCGTCGCCCGGCGACCGGGCCCTGGTGACCACGGACGGGGACGCCTTCTGGGTCGCCTGGACCATCGATCCGTTCGCGATAGGACGGTTCCTGCCACGAAGGCTGGCATCGGGATGGCTGGTCCAGCTTCGGGACGTGACCCGCGAGAAGGCCGTTGAGAGGCAGCTCAGGGAGGCGAGGGACCAGGCCATGGAGCATTCTCGTCTGAAATCGGCGTTTCTGGCCAACGTGAACCACGAGCTGCGCACTCCCCTCACCGGAATACTCGGTCTGGCCGAAGTGCTCGGCGAGGAACTGGAAGGCGATCAGCTGGATTTCGCCCGCATGATCCGCGATTCCGGGGCGCGGCTGATGAAGACGCTCGACGCCCTGCTCGCCGTGTCCGATCTGCATTCGGGCCGCACGCTTCCGGAGGTGGAATCGGTGGTCGTGGCACGCGAACTGTCGATGATCGTGGCGGAGTACCGGGCGGAGGCCCGGCGCAAGGGTCTGGAGATCTGGTTCTCCGAGCCGCCCGACGCCATCGTGGCCGCGGTGGACCCCAACCACTTCCAGCAGGCGGTGCGGCAGGTCGTCGACAACGCCGTGAAGTTCACCGACCGCGGGGCGGTCGCCGTAACCCTGTCGCGTCGGAGCGAGGAGGTGGAGGTCCAGATTCGCGACACCGGCCGCGGTATCCAGGCGGACTTCCTCCCGCACGTGTTCGATGCCTTCCGGCAGGAGTCGGCGGGAGCGTCCCGTACCCACGAGGGCACCGGGCTCGGCC
>JAHEEH010000011.1:2914-13115 GCA_024640835.1 Bacteroidota bacterium | reverse complement strand
AGGGCGGATCGTGTCGGCTGTTCGAGGGTACGTGCGAGGGTCACATTACGGAGGTCCCCCGGGGCGACGGCGGATTCGGTTACGATCCGCTGTTCGTGCCGGAGGATTCCGACAGGACGTTCGCCGAGCTCGATCCAGCCGCCAAGAACGCGGTCAGCCACCGCGGACGTGCCCTGCGCCGGTTCTCCGCCTACCTGCACGAATTGATCGCCTGATCCCATGGTCGCCCTCGTCCAGCGCGTGAAGGAAGCCTCCGTGTCCGTCGATGGCCGCGAAATCGGCTCGATCGGCCGCGGACTGCTGGTCCTCCTGGGCGTTCACCGCTCCGACACGGAGGCGGAGGCGGCATGGCTGGCGAGGAAGGTCGCGCAGCTCCGCGTCTTCCCGGACGACGAGGGCCTCATGAACCGATCGTTGACGGACGTCTCCGGAGAAGCGCTCGTCGTGTCCCAGTTCACGCTGTACGGAAACACCAACAAGGGAAACCGTCCCTCCTTCGTGGACTCCGCTCCGCCGGAGATCGCCGAGCCGCTGTACTTCGCCTTCGCCCGGGACCTGGGGTCAAGGATCGGGCGGTCCGTCCCGACAGGGGCGTTCGGCGCGATGATGCACGTCGCGCTCGTGAACGATGGTCCCGTGACGCTGTGGGTGGAGCGGCGCCCGTCATGACCGCCCGCCCGCCCGATAGCACCCGGAACGGTCACGGCATGCTGACGGACTCCTTCGGTCGATTCCACGACTACCTGCGCATCTCGCTCACGGAGCGGTGCAACCTGCGCTGCACCTACTGCATGCCTCCCGAGGGGGTCGACCTGAAGCCGCGCTCCGACATCCTCACGTTCGAGGAGATCGAGCGCCTGGCCCGTCTCTTCGTTGCGCAGGGCGTGCGCAAGATCAGGCTCACCGGCGGGGAGCCGCTCGTCCGGCGGCACGTCGAAGACCTCGTCGATCGCCTGGGCGCCCTGGACGGGCTGGAGTCGCTGGCCGTGACCACGAACGGACTCCTTCTCGAACCCATGCTGCCGCGGCTGCGGAAGGGGGGCATCCGGGAGATCAACGTGAGCCTGGACACGCTCCGGTCCGACCGCTTCGAGACGATCACGCGTCGACCGGGACTCGATCGCGTCCGCTCGGCGATCGATGCCGCGCTGCACGCCGGGTATCGGCCGGTCAAGGTCAACTGCGTCCTCATGCGGGGCGTCAACGACGACGAGGTGGCCGATTTCGTGGACTGGACACTCCACGAGGAGGTCGCGGTCCGCTTCATCGAGTACATGCCCTTCGAGGGCAATTCGTGGGACAATGCGCGCATGGTGCCGGACGCCGATGTCCTGCGTCGCATCCACGACCGGTATCCGGACCTCGAGCGCCTGGACGATTCGCCGACGTCCACTTCCCGCACGTACCGCGTTCCGGGCGCCGCGGGCACGGTCGGGCTCGTGTCCTCGATGACCGAGGCGTTCTGTTCGGGCTGCAACCGGCTCCGGATCACGGCCGACGGTCGCCTCATGGTCTGTCTTTTCGGCCGGGCGGGCATCAGCCTGCGCGACGCCATGCGGAGCGGGGCCGACGACGACGCCCTCGGGCAGCTGATTCGCGTCGCCGTGCTCGGCAAGAAGGCATCGCACGCGGGCATGGAGCTTCTCGCGGCCCAGACGGACCGGCCCATGATCCTCATCGGGGGCTGATCGACGAGTCTGCGATTCACCTTTCCGCCGTCCCGCGAGGAGGCTATCTTCAAACCCGCCCGGCAATCCGCCCACAGAGACCTCATGACAGAATCCCCGACCCTGACGCATATCGATCCGCACGGCGGCGTGCACATGGTCGACATTTCGGACAAGGTCGATTCCGTACGCACGGCGGTCGCTTCCGGGCGCGTCGTCGTGGGTGAAGAGGCGTATGCCCTGATCCGCGATCGGGCGGTGAGCAAGGGCGACGTCCTGCTCACGGCCCAGATCGCCGGCATCCTGGGAGCCAAGCAGACGAGTCGTCTCATTCCGCTGTGCCACGAGGTGTCCCTTCGGGGCGTGGACGTGGAGTTGACGCTCGCCGACGGCGACCCGGCCATCGACATCCGGGCCTTCGCAAAGAGCGTCGGCCCGACCGGCGTCGAGATGGAAGCGCTGACCGCGGTCTCGGTGGCCGCCCTCACCATCTACGACATGTGCAAGTCCGTCTCCAAGTCGATGCGCATCGACGACATCCACCTCGTCGCCAAGACGGGCGGTCGCTCCGGGGACTATCGCAAGGGAGACCAATAATCGGTCACGACCATGGACATGTTCTTTACGGCCACCGGCCTCCTCGTCATCGCCCTGATCCTTCTCGGGCTCATCGTATTCCTCTATTTCATCCCGGTCGGCCTCTGGATCACCGCGTACTTCTCCGGCGTCCGCATCAAGCTGGTTCGTGACCTGGTCGGGATGCGGCTCCGCAAGGTCCCGCCGATCCAGATCGTCAAACCCCTCATCACGGCCCACAAGGCGGGGATCTACCTGGATCTCCCGCAGCTCGAGGCCCACTACCTGGCCGGCGGCCAGGTCCAGAAGGTGGTCAACGCGCTCATCTCGGCCGACAAGGCCGCGATCGACCTGACGTTCGAGCGCGCCACCGCGATCGACCTCGCGGGACGTGACGTGTTCGAGGCCGTGCAGCTTTCGGTCAACCCGAAGGTCATCGAGACGCCGGCGGTCTCTGCCGTATCGAAGGACGGCATCCAGGTGCGGGCCATCGCCCGGGTCACCGTCCGCGCCAACATCGAGCGACTGGTCGGCGGCGCGGGAGAGGAGACGATCATCGCCCGCGTGGGCGAAGGCATCGTATCGACCATCGGCTCGTCCGCCACGCACAAGGAGGTGCTCGAGAACCCCGACTCCATATCGAAAGTGGTGCTGGCCAAGGGTCTCGATATCGGCACGGCGTTCGAGATCCTGTCCATCGACATCGCCGACGTGGACGTCGGCGCCAACATCGGCGCCAAGCTGCAGACGGACCAGGCGGAAGCCGACCTCAAGATCGCACGCGCCAAGGCCGAGGAGCGCCGGGCCGCCGCCGTGGCCTTCGAGCAGGAGATGCGGGCCGGCGTGGAGGAGCAGCGGGCCAAGGTGGTCGCGGCAGAGGCCGAGATACCGAGGGCGATCGCGGAGGCCTTCCGCTCGGGCAACCTGGGAGTGATGGACTACTACAATCTCCGAAACATCCAGGCCGACACGCGGATGCGCGACACCATCGGAGGAGAGGACGTGCCCAAGGGGCCAATCCAGCAATGATGGAGTCGGGCACCATCCGTCACCTCGCCCTCGAGGGCGGCGCCTGGGGCATAGAGACCGACCGGGGAGAGAAGCTCCTGCCGATCAACCTGGAGGCTCGATTCCGTGTCGAAGGCCTCCGGATCCGTTTTCGGGCCGAACCCGCCTCCGTGATGGGCATCGTGCAGTGGGGCCGCGCCGTCCGGCTGGCGGACGTCCTCCCCTCGGGCGAATGAAGGACGCCGACCGGCTTGCCGGCTTTGTCATGTTCTCGGCGATCGGTGCCGTCACCGTGACGCAGGACCTGGCCGCGCGGGTGCTGGAGGGCGTGGACGGAGCGGACCCCGGGCTGGTCGCCGAGGAGACGCTGGCTCTCGCGTGCACCGCCACCGCGCGTGCCGCGTCGTTCGCCCTCTCGGACTCGCCCGATCTCGCCCGGGCGGCCGGTGCGCTGCTCCTGGACCTGCCCATGTCCTACCACGACTACCTCATCGGCGGAGCCGTCCTCGAGGGAGTCCCGGAAGCCGACCTCCCCGGCGACGTCTTCGAGCGGCTCGGGCGCAAGCTGTCCTTCTACACGGCGCATCTGGCGGACGGGCTGATGCCGGGACCACGCTCGCTGGCCGACGTGATGGCCCTGTGGATGGGTCGAGTCAGTCCTCCCCGCCTCCCCGAAATGCCCCAGCGCCGCCTGGAACGGCTGGGGCTCGTGGACATCCTGGTCCGTCACGTCAGGCTCGTTCGTGCGCGGGCCGGAAGCGACGCCTGACCGGTCTCACTCCTGCACGGGCTCGCGCCGGGCACGGACCAGCTCGATCCGGGTGGCCGTCGCCTGGAGGATCGTGAAGCGGATGCCATCCACCACGTACTCGTCCCTCACCGCCGGAATGGTCCCCAGGCGGTCCAGCAGGTAGCCGGCCACCGTCTCGTAATCCCCCTCCGGCAACGTCCAGCCCACCTTCTCCTCGAGCTCGTCGACGTCGACTCGCCCCGAGATCACGACCGTATCGTCATCCAGGCGCCGGATCACCAGGTTCTCCTTGTCGAACTCGTCCTGGATGTCTCCGAAGAGTTCCTCGAGCAGGTCCTCCGTGGTCACGAGGCCCGCGGTGCCCCCGTACTCGTCGATCACGATCGCGATGGACGTGTTCGAGGCCAGGAATTCCCGGAGCATGTCCTTGGAGAGCTTGGTCTCCGGCACGAAGCGGACGGACCGCATCATGGCCTCCAGGGACTCGGGTTCGTCGAACAGGTCGTACGCGAACGCGATGCCCACGATGCGGTCGATGTTGTCCCGGTACACCGGAAGCTTGGAGTGTCCCGACTTCACGAACACCTGCCGGACCTCCTCGATGTCGCTCGACACCTCGACGGCCACGATGTCGGTTCGCGGCACCATCGACTCCTTCACGCGGATGGATCCCATGGCGAACACGTTCGAGAGGAGCGCCGATTCGTCCTCGTCCAGGTCGAGCTCGCCGCTCTTCTTCGATTCCTCGATCATCAGCTCGAAATCCCTCCGCATGAACTGCTGGAAGGAGGACGCGTCCGCGTGCACGAACCGGATGAGAAAGCTCGACGTCCACTCGGCGACCTTGATGAGCGGAAGGAGCAGGATGTACGTGACCCGCAGGGGCACTGCGAGGGCGAACACGGCGCGCGTCGCGACCTCGCGAACCACCGACTTCGGGATGATTTCCCCTATGAAGAGCACGACGGCCGCACCCACCACGGTCTGGACCAGGAGAATCGCCACCTCGGCTCCCGGTCGACCCATGCCCACCGTCTCGTTGAAAAACACGGTCAGCGGATCCTGAAGGAATACCGCAAGCAGGGTCGAGTAGATGACGAGCGAGAGATTGTTGCCCACGAGCGTTGTCGTGAGAAGCGTCGCAGGCTCCTTCAGAAACCGCTGGATGATGGGGCCCACCAAACCGCCGCGGCGCGCCAGGACCTCGACGCGGAGCCGGTTGACCGTGACGAACGCGATCTCCGAGGCCGAAAAGAAGGCGCTCAGGACCAGCGTCAGGAGGATGAGGAAGGCATACAGCATCCTCTATCGGCCTTTGAACGCCGGCTTCCTTCGCTCGAGGAACGCGCCCACGCCCTCGCGGACGTCCTCCGTGGCGAACGCCTCTCCGAAGAGCGCGGCCTCGCGGGCCATCCCTTCCGGCTGCAGCAGGTCCGAGGCACGGATGGCCTCCATCGAAAGGGCGACGGCGACCGGGGCCTGGCGGAGAATGGTCCCCAGGAAGGCGCGCGCCTCGGCCATAAGATCATCCGGCTCGAACACCCGGTTCACGAGCCCGATGGCGAAGGCTCGCTCGGCGGTCACCTGGCCACCCGTGAGAATCATCTCGGTGGCGATGCCCCTCCCCACGATGCGCGGAAGCCTCTGCGTTCCCCCGTACCCCGGAATCAGGCCGAGGCCGACCTCCGGCTGACCCATCCGGGCCGACGAGGAGGCGACCCGAAGGTGACAGGCCAGCGCGAGCTCGCACCCTCCACCGAGCGCGAAGCCGTTGATGACCGCGATGACCGGCTTCCGGCACCGCTCTATCCGGTCGAACACCTTCTGGCCCCGGAGGGCGAATGCCGTTGCGGCGGGCGAATCCAGCGCCGTGAACTGGGCAATGTCCGCTCCGGCGACGAAGCTCTTCCCGCCCGCCCCGGTCAGGAGCACGCCGCGCACCGCGTCATCCTCCTCCAGGGCCGCGAAGCAGGCGTCGAGATCGTCCAGAACCGACGCGTTCAGCGCGTTGAGCTTGTCTGGTCGGTTGACCGTAACCACGGCTACGCCGTCGTCTCCGGTCTCCAGAAGCAGCGTCTCGAATACCATACGACCAAAACGTTCGTTACGAGCGCTCCGCACCCCGCTCCCGGCCGGCGGACTCGGAGTCCTCGACGGGCAGATCGAAGCCCTCGACGTCGGAGAGCAGGTCCGCCGGACTGGCGAACACTTCTTCGATGGCCTCGACCGAAGCCTGCGTCTCCTCGACCTCGGACAGAAGGGTGTCGAGCTGGAACGTGATTTCCTCGGGATTGCGCAGCGTCAGGGACTGCTCGTGGATGTAGAGCACCACGTCTTCGATGGTCTCGAGCTGCGCCTCGATGATCTGCAGGTTCTCCGCGCTCTTCTTGGACCGCTCCAGGCGCGATTCCAGAATGCGCATGCGCCGCTTCTTGATCGCCCGGACCCGCGGCGTGTCATCCTCCATGTCCTCCCGAAGCGCCTTGATGGCCCGCACCACCTCGCCTTCCCGGGTGTTGCTCGCCGTGTACTCGTACCGCTCCTTCTGGTACAGGAGGTTCAGGTACGAATCCAGGAGCCCGTCGATCTTCTTCAGGTGGCTGTCCAGCATGCCCTGGGAGGCATAGCTGAGCTTGCGGTAGTTGGACTGGATGTCCTTTTCGAGCTTGCGCTGGCGGGCGTACCGACGTTGGCTGTACTTGGTCAGGAGCTGGAAGATCTCCTTCTGAGAAGGCGGCTTCGCATGTTCCTCCGCGCGCCGCGAGCGGACCGCGAGGCGGAAGCGCTCCTGGCGCGGCATGTACCCGAGGTAGATGAGCTCGGCCGCCGCCGCGAAGATGAGGACCGTTTCGAACGGCCAGCTGAATCCCGTCAGGCTCACGGCAAAAGCCGACAGCATGGAGACGATCAGGAACGTGAGGTTCCAGGGGTGGAGGAAGGCCTCCTTGGAGTAATTGATCTCCGGCTGTGGCATGGAGGAATCGGGTCGCGTCCGATCGGTGATCCGGCGCGATACGGCCCGGGGGCCGATCAGGGTTTCATTCGACCGATGGTCTTTTCCGGACGCGGAGGGGGGGGAGCCTGCTCTCCGTCGGCCGACTTCGGCGCCGACTCCTTCGCGGGGGTCTCCGCGGACGCTGCAGGCGCGGACGCGTCCTCGGCCTGCATTCGCCTCACCAGCTCCCGGGCTCGTTCCCGCCGAATCACTTCGTCGGCCTCCTCCGGGCTGATCCGTTCGGGCTCGGCGACCGCCTTGGCATCCGCGGCCTCGAGCGCGATGTCCAGCCGGGCTTCGCTCTGCGCCGCCTCCATCGCGATCTGGTCCACGAGCTCCTCCTGCTCGTCGAGCAGGCGTCTCGGCTCCTCGGTCATGTCGCGGACCGCCTTGGATACCTTCTTCTGCCGCTCGAGCTCGTGCACGGCCTGCTTGAGCCGGCGCATCTTGCGCAGATGCTCCTTCTCGGCCTCCTTCAACCGCTCGTATTCCTCGGGGGTCATTGCGGCCATGCCGGTCAGTCGTTCGACGTGCGCTGCCGCCCGACGGTCTTGCCGCCGGACTCGGCCTCACGCTCGGGAAGTTCCACGGACGGTTCCGCCTGGGCCCCGGACGTGTCCCCCACGCCCATCTCGAGCTTGAACTGCTTCACGATTTCCGAGGCACGGATCTTCTGCGCGTCCTCTTCGATCTTCAGGGCCTCCGTATCGACGGAGTCCAGCGCCAGCTCCATGCGGGCCTCGTTCTTCGCCGTCTGCTCCTGGATGCGCGTGAGCATCTCGTCGTGCGTGGCGTCCATGCCGGCCACCTCGAAGCTCTCGAGTGTGTCGGCCACCTTCGCCTGCCACTTGGCCCGCTCGTGCGCGCGAAGCGCCTCCTTGGCCTCGCCGATCTTGCGCTCCTTTTCGCGCATGAAGGCCTTCTTGACCTGCAGGGCCTTGTCATAGGCGGCGGTCGCGTACTTCAGTTGCTCGCGCGTGCGCTCCATGGCTTCGCGCGCCGTCTCCAGCCTCAGGGCGTACGATTCCGCGATATCGTCGCGGCCCGCCTGGATGCCGGCCTTGATCTTGGACGTCAGGTCCACGATCTCCGTCTCGTACTTCCGGAGCTCCTTCTGGAGAAGCATCACGTTGGCCTTCACCGTCGCGATGTTCTCGTTCATCTTCGGGACCTGGTCGTTCAGCTCCCGGATATTCTGCTCCAGGATCAGCTTGGGATCCTCGAGTGCGGATATCGCGCCCCCGAAGATGGAGCGCATGAGTCGTTTGAATCGGGCCCAGAGAGACATGACGGTTCGATCGTTTCGTTGCGGCGGTTCGGCCGTATTCAATCAATATACGGAAGGGTCCCGGAAGGGATACGCGCGCCCGTGCGCATCGGTTCAGCCCCCGACGGCCGACCAGGAACCCGCCGCGAACCGGCCCAGGATCAGGGGCCGCTGCGACGGAGTGCCCGGGCCCCATCGGAAGGCCGATGCCACCCGTTCTGCCACCCCCCGCACGCGATCGAGGTCCGATCCGTGCAGCCGGGCGAGGACGTCGCCCCGTCCTACGGGATCACCGACCGTTTTGTTGAGGGTGATCCCCGCGACGGGGTCCACGCCGTCCTCCTTCAGCGCCCGTCCGGCCCCCATCGCGACACACGCCAGCCCGATCTCCCGTGCGTCGATCGACTGGACGATCCCCGCCACGTCGGATCGCACGTCGAAGACCGGTTCCGCGCCGGAACGCATATCGGGATCGTCGATGACGGAGAGATCCCCGCCCTGGGCCTCCACCAGCAGGCGGAAGCGCTCGATCGCCGATCCGTCCGCGATCGCGCGGCGCACTCTCGAGCGCGCCGCGCCGATATCGTCTTCCAGGCGGCCCAGCACCAGCATCTCGGCCGTGAGCTCGACCGACAGCCGCTCCAGGTCGCGAGGGCCTTCCCCGCGCAGACACCGGATGGATTCGGCCACCTCCGGCCAGTTGCCGGCGGCGCGCCCGAGGGGTACGTCCATGGACGTCAGCAGCGCGACGGTCGGACAGCCGTTCGCGACGCCGACGCCGACCAGCGTCTCGGCAAGGCGCCGCGCGTCCGCCTCGTCCTGCATGAAGGCACCGCTGCCATATTTCACATCCAGCACCAGCCCGTCCAGACCCGCCGCGAGCTTCTTGCTCATGATGGACGCGGCGATGAGCGGGATGGATTCGACCGTGCCCGTCACGTCGCGGAGCCCGTACAGGCCGCGATCGGCGGGCGCGATCCGCGCCGACTGCCCCACCATGACCACGCCCAGCTCGGCCAGCTGCCGATGCATGACCGGCTCCTCCAGGTCGGTGCGGAAGCCCGGAATGGACTCGAGTTTGTCCAGGGTGCCTCCCGTATGGCCGAGACCGCGACCCGAGATCATCGGAACGACGACGCCGCACGCGGCGGCGAGCGGAGCCAGCACCAACGAGACCTTGTCCCCCACACCGCCGGTCGAATGCTTGTCGACCTTGGGCGCCGGAATCTCCGAGAAATCCAGCACGGTGCCCGACCGCAGCATGGCGTCCGTCAGGGCCGCCGTCTCGGCGCCGTCGAGTCCCCGCAGAAACGCGGCCATGAGGAAGGCGCTCATCTGGTAGTCGGCGACCGCGCCTTCCACGTATCCGTCGACCAGCCCGCGGATCAGGTCGTCGGGCAGCGTCTCGCCGTTCCGTTTTCGAACGATGGCGTCGACGACATTCATGGCTTCACCCCCTGGACTGGCTCGCCTCGAAACGACGAAGGGCGGTCCGCTCTCGCCGACCGCCCTCCCCGACCGCCGAGGCGGCACACATTACTCGTTGGACTCCTTCGGCACCTTGGGACCGTAGCGCCGCATGAACTTCTCCACGCGACCCGCGGTGTCCACGTACTGGCGACGACCCGTGTAGAACGGGTGATTCGTCGAATCGACCTCCGACGTGTGCTGATCGCCGTCGATGGTCGAGCGCATCTTGATCTCGGTACCATCCGCCAGTTGCACCGTGACGAAGTGGTAGTCGGGATGCAGATCGTTTTTCATGGTTGTCGGGAAGGAAGGGCGCCTGGTGGCAGCGCGTTGCAACGTAGCCGAATAATATACGATCCCGCCTTCACGACTTCCAAACAGAGGTCAGGAGACGAACCACGTGTCGCCCGCCCGGAGCAGATCCGCCAGCTTGCCCTTCCCGCTCCGTTCCACGACCTGCGCAATCT
>JAHEEH010000011.1:0-2904 GCA_024640835.1 Bacteroidota bacterium | reverse complement strand
CTCGTACGTGGGTCGCTCCGCGCGGTAGAACACGCCGAAAGGCTGTGGCAGATCGTCCTGGCGGAACATCCGGCCGACGATCGAGGCCAGCTCGAAGCTGGTCTCGTCGTACGCCAGGCAGTCGTCGGCCGACCACGGCCCGGACTGGAGATCCACCGACACCAGGTGGAATCCCTCCAGGCGAAGTCCGCGGGCTCCGTCCGCGTACACGAGCGGCCTGCCGTGCTCGATGAACACGGTCCTTCCGGGCTTCGAGTCCTTTTCCGTGTACTCGAAAAAGGCCCCGTCGTTGAAGATGTTGCAGTTCTGGTAGATCTCCAGGAAGGCCGCCCCGTGATGACCGTGGGCCCGCTGCAGCATCTCCTTCATGTGCTTCGGGTCACGGTCCATGGTCCGGCCCACGAACGACGCGTCGGCGCCGAGGACGAGGGCGACGGGATTGAACGGGTGGTCGATGGACCCGAAGGGGGACGACTTCGTGATCTTGCCCTTCTCGGACGTGGGACTGTACTGGCCCTTCGTCAGTCCGTAGATCTGGTTATTGAACAGCAGGAGCTGCACGTTCACGTTGCGCCGCATCAGGTGGATCATGTGATTGCCACCGATCGACAGGCCGTCGCCGTCGCCGGTCACGATCCACACGTCCAGGTCGGGACGGCTCACCTTGAGGCCCGTCGCGATCGTCGGCGCGCGCCCGTGGATGGAGTGCATGCCGTACGTGTTCATGTAGTACGGAAACCGGCTGGAGCATCCGATCCCGCTGATGAACACGGTCTTCTCGCGGGGGACGCCCAGCTCGGGCATCAGGCGCTGGACGGTCGCGAGGATGGCATAGTCACCGCATCCGGGACACCAGCGGACGTCCTGGTCCGTGGCGAAGTCGGCCCGGGTGAGGACGGATGCGCCGTCTCCCGACCGCGCGGGCGGCGTCGGAGGCCGGCGGCCGGCGCCGGGGGGAAGCGCGGGCTTGCGACCGCCCGGACGCGTGGAGTCGTTCTGATCGGACATGGTGCTCAGCTTCTCCCGTCGAGTATGGACTCGACGCGATCGACCAGCTCCCCGGTGCGGAAGGGCCGGCCCTGGATCTTGTTGAAGGCGATGAACGGAAGCAGGTAACGATCGCGCAGGATGCGCACCAGCTGTCCGTCGTTCAGTTCGGGCACGAGGACGTGCTCGAAGCGCGAGACGACGTCCCCGAGGTCGTTCGGGAGCGGATTCACGTGGCGCAGGTGTACCGACGATACCTTTCGGCCGTCCGCGCGCAGCCGTTCCGTCGCCGCCTCGATCGCGCCCCGCGTGGACCCCCACCCCAGGATGAGCAGGTCGCCCGAATCGGCGCCGTTCACCGCCAGCGGGGGAATGGACCGGGCAACCCGCTGCACCTTGTCGGCCCTGAGGCGCGTCATCTGCTCGTGGTTCACCGCGTCGTACGACACGTTGCCCGACCCGTCCTGCTTCTCCAGGCCGCCGATCCGGTGCTCCAGGCCGGGCGTACCGGGCGTAGCCCAGGGTCGGCCCAGCGTTTCCGGGTCCCGTTCGTACGGCAGGAAGGTCTCCTCGCCGTCGGAAGCCGTCGCGAACCCGACCTCGATCGGGGTGAGCGATTCCGGGTCGGGGACGAGCCACGGCTCGCTGCCGTTGGCGAGGTACCCGTCGGCCAGCAGCATGACGGGCGTCATGTGGGTCAGCGCGATCCGCGCCGCTTCGAAGGCCGCCTCGAAGCAGTCGCCCGGGGTGCTCGCCGCAACGATCGGCAGGGGCGCATCCCCGTTCCGACCGTACATGGCCTGCAGGAGGTCGCTCTGCTCGGTCTTCGTCGGCAGCCCCGTCGACGGGCCCCCGCGCTGCATGTTGACGACGACCAGCGGCAGCTCCATGATGACCGCCAGGCCGATGGCCTCGGACTTGAGCGCGACGCCCGGCCCGCTGGTGCCCGTGACCGCGAGGCTTCCACCGAAGGCCGCGCCGATGGTCGCTCCGACCGCCGCGATCTCGTCCTCGGCCTGCAGCGTCATGACGCCGTGGTTCTTGTAACGGCTGAGCGCGTGCAGCAGGTCGGAGGCGGGCGTGATCGGGTAGGAGCCGTAGAAGAGCGGCAGGCCCGACCGGTCGGACGCGGCCACGAGGCCCAGCGCCATCGCCGTCACGCCCTGGATCGCTCGATACTGCCCGGGTGCCAGCTTTGCGGGTGAGACCTCGTAGCGCACCGCGAACGCTTCGGTGGTCTCCCCGTAGTGGTAGCCTTTCCTGAGCAGATGCAGGTTGGCCGACAGGATGGATTCCTTGCGGGCGAACTTCTTCTCGATCCACCGCTCGGCCGGCTCGAGCGGACGCGAGTAGAGCCACAGGGCAAGCCCGAGCGCGAACATGTTCTTGGAGCGGTCGATCTCCTTCTGGTTCAACCCGGAATCGGCCAGCGCCTCCCGCGTGAGCTTCGTGAGCTCGACGGGGATGAGCTGGTAGCCCTCCAGCGAGCCGTCCTCGAGGGGGTTCTCGGCCAGCCCTGCCAGGTCCAGGCTGCGCCGGTCGAAGGCGTTCACGTTGACCACCACCGAGCCGCCCCGGCGTACGCGCTCCAGGTTGACGGCCAACGCGGCCGGATTCATGGCGACGAGCAGATCGACCTCGTCGCCCGGAGTGCGGATGTCCACGGAACCGAAGTGGAGCTGGAAGCCCGAGACGCCGTAGGTGGTGCCCGCGGGGGCCCGGATCTCGGCCGGGAAATCGGGCAGCGTCGCGAGGTCGTTCATCGCGTAGGCCGTGGCCAGCGTGAACTGGGAGCCGGTGACCTGCATGCCGTCACCCGAATCGCCCGCGAACAGGATCGTGGCCTCGGGTAGCGACTCGACGGGTGTATTCGCCATGGAGTTCGGGCGAGGACGGCCGGCGCCTCCGCCTTTTGAT
>JAHEEH010000299.1 GCA_024640835.1 Bacteroidota bacterium | reverse complement strand
CCGGCGCCCCGGACGCCTGCTGCCTGCGCGCGCGGCGTCGCCCGACCTGGTCCGGGCGCTCAGGCAGCGGGCGTCCGGGGCGCCGGGCATCGAGCCGGAGGTCATCGCGGTCGCGGCGGACATGGAAGTGGGGCCGCTGTCGGCCTTCGAGATCTACGACCGGACACCCCGGCTGCTGGCGTGGAACGGGTTCTCCATGCCCATGGACACGGCGCCGGAGGACCCCGACTTCCTTTCCGGCGAGCAGATCCTGCTGGCCAGGGACGGCGCCATACGGATCGCGCTCGTCGTCTGGTCACCGGTCCTTGACGGCGAGGAGGCCGTCGGAGCGGTCCGGTCGATGCGGCTCATCGAGCTGCACATGCCGGTTCGAAACCAGTACCTGCGCGATTACACCCTGTCGGAAGAGTGGTCCCGGGATACGCGGATGACGGTCCAGGTCCGTGACCCCAGGCCGGAGGGAGGCCTGGCCGACGCCATTCCCGGGCGCCGGATCCTGGAATCATCGACCGGCGTGCCGATGCTGGAAGTGGACGTCTGGCCGCCTTCCGCCGACGAGACACTCCGCATGGCGGTCACACGTCTCGACTCGCTCCTGGCCCTGTGGGGAGCTCTCCTCCTCGCGCTGCTGGTCTACGGCACGGCCACGTGGAACCCGCGTCGCGGCGGGCGTTCCTGGCCGGCGCTTCTGCTGTTTACCGTCGTGCTCTGGACGGCGCGGTTCGGCCTCATTGCGCTCGATGTCCCGAACCGGTGGCAGACCGGGAAGGATCCGTTTTCCCCGCTCTTCGACACGGCGCACCTCGCGTCGGCCTGGGGTGGAGGGCTGCTCGGGACGATCGGGGACCTCGCCGTCACGGCGCTCTTTGCCCTCGGCTTCGCCGTCGTGATGGCTCGAAGGACGTTTTCGAATCCGGTCCGGCGTGAACGGCCCCTCCGGCGCTCGGTGGCCCTCCTGATGGGCGTGGTGCCGGGGGTGACGGGAGCCCTGCTGTTCCGGGTCGCGTCCTCGCTGGCGGATCATGCGCTCCGGGATTCCACGTTGGCCTATTTCGCCCGCTCCGGACTCCTGCCGCCGAGGCTCGTGGTGGTCGTGTTCGGAAGCCTTCTGACCGTCATGATGGCGGCGTGGGGGCTGGCGTTCTGTGCGGCACGCATGTCGATCGGAGAACGCTTCCGCGACGGGTCGACGGGCGAGCGGTGGGGGATGGCGGCGCTGGTGGTCGCGGGTACGGCAGTGGTCGCATGGATCACCGGAATGACGACATGGCCGATTGTCGTGGCGCTGGTCTTCTTCGTGGGGCTTGCCGCATACGCCGGTGCAGCGCATGGCGATGAAGGTCCTTCGCTCCTTCAGTTCCTGACGGCCCGAGCGATCCTCTTCGGCATCGTCCTGGCCTCCCTCATGCTCTACCCGGTGCTGGAGCAGGGGCAGGATGCCATGCGGCGCTCGCGAATGCTCGACGCGGCGGACGCCTTCGCCGAGGATCGCGGCCCGCGGATCCTGTTCGCGGTGGAATCGGCCCTGGACGATGGACGCACGGCACTCGCGGGGATCCACGAGGCGGCGGCCGTCGACTCCCTGCTCGAGGAGGAACTCGGCGGAACGCTCCTGGCATCCCTCGGATCGTTCCAGGTTTCCGCCACGGTGCTGGTGCCCGGGGGCGAAACCGTGGCAAGAACGGGGGGCAGACGATCGGCGCACGCGGCAGAGGCCCTTTCGGGCCAGGACCAGGACGACCTCGAGCTTCTCCGCCAGATACAGGTGGAGCGGGGAGGCACGGGTCTCGTCGTGGAGAAGCTCACCAGCCCGTTCGAATTCGACCGGTTCGATTACGTCGGGGCGGCGCCGGTCGCGGACGATTCGGGACGGTGGCTGCTGGTTCGGGCCGCGCAGAACGAGCATGCGGTCGTGGGCAGCACGCCCTTTCCACGGGTGCTGGTTCCGGCGGGGTATTACGGCACCCGGTACCCGGACCTGTCCATCGCGGAGTTTCGTGACGACGTGCTCGTCCGATCCTTCGGCGCCTCCTTCGGGAGGTCGTACCTGGATCGGGACGTGGTGACGGCGCTCCGGACGTCCGGTGGCCTGTGGCGTCGCGAGTCCCTTCGTGACCGGGACTACCTGACCTGGTACGCCCTGCGCGACCCGGGCCTCCCGGAGGCCGACGGACCGACCGTCGAGATGCGGACGATCGCCGTGCGCCAGGCAGCCGTGAACGTGTTCGACAGGCTGTATTTCCTGCTGCGACTCACCGTGTCGGGCATGATCGTCGGGCTCGTGGTGTACCTCGTGGGCATCGGATTCCGTCGCCGGGCCGGGCTGCTGCCGGCGCCCCGGCGGCGGTTCCGCGATCGGGTGCTGAACGCGTTCTTCGGAGTCGGACTGGTCACCGTCGCGGCGATGGGTGCCCTCGGGCTTCGCGTGGTGACGGGTGAGAACGAGCGTGCCATCGAAAGCTGGCTGCGCCAGCACCTGGAGCGGGTCGAGGACACGCTCGTGCAGGAGGCGCGGGGAGACGAATTGCCGTACCGGGTCCTGGAGCGCACCGACATCGACTCGCTTGCCGCCCGCGTCGGGCTGGACCTGAACGTATACCGGGGATTCGAGCTCGCGGCCACCAGCAGACCCCAGCTCGCGCGGGACCGCCTCATCGGTTCGCGGCTTCCGATCGAGGCCTTCCGGGCGCTCTTCGTGGACGGGTACCGCTTCGTGGATGTCGAGGAACGCCTGGGCAGCTTCCTGTACACGGCCGGGTACCGTGCATTTCCCGACGAACAGGGCGTGCCCAGGTACGTGGTCTCGGTGCCGACCCTTCCGGAGCAGGAGCGGATCGAGGAGGAGCGCGCCCGGACCATCGCGTATCTCTTCGGGGCACTTCTGCTCCTGGTGCTCGTGGTCATGGGCACGGCGGCGATCATCGCCAACACGCTGGCCCTTCCGGTGTCCCGGATCCGGCGCGGACTCGAACGGGTCGCAGAGGGGCGATTCGACCGCATCCAGCCGCTCGATACGCGGGACGAGATGAGCGAGCTCGTCGGCACGTTCAACACGATGCAGGACCAGCTTGCCGAATCCCGGCGCCTCCTGGCGCAGCAGGAACGCCAGCTCGCCTGGCGCGAGATGGCGAGGCAGGTCGCTCACGAGATCAAGAATCCGCTCACCCCGATGAAGCTGCAGGTGCAGCAGCTCCAGAAAGCCCTTCATGACCGGAAGGAGGGCCACTCGCTGGAAGACCAGGTTCGGGAGAAGACGGCCACCCTGCTGGACCAGATCCAGGCCCTGGTGCGCATCGCCAACGAGTTTTCATCCTACGCCCGCATGCCGCTCCAGACGCTGGAGCCGGTCGACCTGAACGAGGTGGTTCGCGAGGCGTCCGAGCTGATGAGCGCGGACTCCTCCATGCGCTTCGACGTGGATCTGCAGACTGACGCGCTCATCGTGGAAGCCGACCGGGAGGCACTGAGACGGGTCTTCATCAACTTCGTCAAGAACGCCGTGGAGGCCGTTCCGCAGGACCGGAAGGGGCGCATCAGCATTTCGACCCGCCTGGAGGACGATGCCGACACCGGGCTTCCGTGGGTCGTGGCCGAGGTTTCCGACAA
>JAHEEH010000298.1 GCA_024640835.1 Bacteroidota bacterium | reverse complement strand
CGCCAATGCTAGTGGCCGACAGTCGCCAGCTCCGGCGGCAGGTGCCTCACCGTCACGGGCATACGCCGTCAAACCTCACTGATCGAACTCGATCACGTCCGCTCGCACCGAGACGACCGACTTCGAGTAGAAACCGAGGTAATTGGCTGCGTCCGCGTCGAAATGGACGTTGATCAGCGCCAGGCGTCGGTCCTTGACCGGGCCGTGGTCCGCCTCGAAGCCGGCCCACAGGTTCTCCACGGCGGCCTTGTAGAGCAGTCCGTCCCCTTCCACGCGGAGGAACGCAAACGTGGTGGCATATCCCGCCAGGCTGCCAGAGAACCCGAGGATGTACCCGGCTTCAGACTGTCCGGTGACGTTGGTTGCCACGACTCGATAATTGCCCTCACCGAGTTCCACATTCGTGAGGTTCGTGGCGAAGAATGCACCGGAGTTCACGCATCCCGTCCCCAGGAGGGATGCGAGGATCAGCAGAAGGGGGAGTCGGAACGATCGCGTCCTGGGTCTGGCAGAGTCGAGTGGGTGGATCCGGTCCTCGCCGTTGAAACCGGAGCAGTGAGGCTGGCCGGATCTCAACGCAGGCTTTCCATGCAATTGGGTCGGGAGTGTACCCATTGGCCCGATCCGCCGGTGCCCGGTGCGACGCTAAATGGCACCACGCCCTTCACGCTGCTGGCCGCGGTGTGCTTCCCTACGCGTGGCCGCGTGCCACGGATGATGCAGCCTGCACTCTTGGCCGGAACGGCCTCAGTACAGGACGACGACGCCCGAATCCACGTCGGACTCGGCACTCAGCCGGTACACGTACTGCCCCCGGCCGACGGCACCCGTGAGCCAGTAGTGCGTGTAGCGGCCTGCCGTCCTGAACTGACTCACCAGGGTGTCCACCCGCCGCCCGAGGAGGTCGTACACCTCGAGCGTGACGTGGCCCGCCCGCGCGACCTGGAAATCCAGCGTCATGCGGTCCTCCGCGGGATTCGGCCAGGCACCCAGCACGGAAGAGTGGCCCGGTCCGTCGAACCGCTCGGACCCTGTCGCGCCCGTGCGGCCGATCGTGATGTCGCCGGCGTCCGGGACGGCGTCGAACGTCACGGTGTAGGGGGTGCCCGCCTGAATGCCCTGGTCGGGAACCGGAACGCCGTTCTGACGGACCGTCGCGTCGGTCCATCCGGCCGGCAGTTCCCGCCGAACGGTCAGCGGATAGTCGTAGGTGGCGTCGGGAAGGCCGTCGGAGAGCCGCAGCGCGATCGCGTCCCCATCGTTCGAGAGCTCCGTGATGCGCGCTCCGTCGCGTTCGCGGATGTAGCGGACCACGTTGCCGAACGTCTCGATCCAGTAGGTCGACGCGTTCGCCTGCACCATCTCCAGGTGCGTCCGGAGCTCGGAGGACGGGAACGGGGACCAGCCGCCGTCCGAATCGACCCCATGCATCAGGAAGACCGCCCAGCCGCCGGAAGACGCCGCCGCACCGACCCGCGCGTTCAGATCCGCGGCGGTCCGCACCGAACCCTCCGGTCCCGCGATGATGGAACTGATGTTGAGGAAGTCCGCGGGCGTCGCGGATTCGACCGCTCCCTGGCATCCACGGGCGGCGAAATAGTAGAGCAGGGTGGCGGTCTCGTTTCCCTCGACGCAGAACGGGTACGCGAGGGTCTGGCTGCCGCTTCCCGGGATGTTGGCCGCGATCGCGTCATGCGATTCACGAAGCTCGGTCAGTTGCGCCGTTCCCCCGATCTGGTTGAGGTACGGATGGGTGACCGTGTGGCTGGCCACCTCGTGCCCGTCGGCCGCCGCCGCGGCCAGGCCGGTCCAGTCGGGCGACCAGCTCGTGACGGTGAAGAGGGTCGCCCTGAATCCGAACTCGTCGAAGAGCGGGACGATGGTTCCGAGGTGGCCCGGCGTGCCGTCGTCGAACGTGAACGAGACCGCCGCCTGGCGGAATCCCTGCCAGCGACCGACCTGGTATTCCGGCGGGACCGTCTGTGCTGACGCGGGAATGATGGCGAGCAGCAGGGCGAAAGGGAGCAGGCGCATGCCGGTGCGTGGAAGATTCGTCGGGAGTATACACCGCGAGGCGGATCCCGACGACGCTCAGTGCTGCCGTGCCGTCCAGGCATCGACCTCCCGCCGGACGGCCCGGATATGATCCGGCGTGGTGCCGCAGCACCCTCCGACGATGTTCACGCCGGCGTCCAGCAGCGTCGGGAGAGGGGCGACCATCTCCTCCGGGGTCTGCCGGTAGACGGTCCGGAACGCCTCCATGACCGGCAGGCCGGCGTTGGGCTGGGCCATCGTGAATCGCGCTCCGGACTGGCGGTAGGTGGCGACGATGTCGGCGGCGGCGGCCATGTCCACGCCCGTGCCGCAGTTCAGCGCGATCACGTCCGCGCCCAGGTCGACCAGCCGGCGCGCCGCCTCCCCGGGTGAGACCCCCATCATGGTCATGAAGTCGCCTCCACCGGGAGAGCCGTCGTAGGCCATGGACGCGATCACGCACGGCGCTCCGAACTCGAGGGCCGCCCGAACGCCGATTTCGACCTCTTCCATCGCGGTCTGCGTCTCGACGATGATGGCGTCTGCGCCGCCTTCGACGAGCGCGCGGACCTGTGCCCGGATCGCGGTGCGCACGTCCTCGGGCTTCAGGTCGCCGTACGGCTCCATCAGCCCACCGACCGGCCCGACGTCGCCCAGGACGAATCCCTCCCGGCCGTCGAACGCCTCGCGGGCGACCCGCACGGCGGCCCGGTTGACGGCCGCGAGGTCGCCGAGATGATCCTGCCTTGCGAGCAGGATGCCGTTGCCCCCGAACGTATTCGTGATCAGGCAATCGGCCCCGGCCCGTACGTAGCGGCGCTGGATGTCCACCACCCGATCGGGATGCGTCACGTTCCACAGGGCGCCGCACCCCCCGTGCTCCAGCCCGGCGTCCATCAACTGGGTGCCCATCGCGCCGTCGGAGACGAGAACGCGCTCGGACATGGCGTCCATCAGCGTCTTCTTCATGGGGATGGGGCCCTCCATGGCCGAGGTGATCCGGCGGATGATGCCCACGGCCGAACCCCGTCATCCGGCGGATGAGGGGGACACGTCCGCGGGGACCGGAAGATACGTGGACGCGCCGTTCGGGGACGGATACTCGTTTATCGACGGCGATTGGCCTATGATCCGGCCGGAGGGGAGAGATCCCGGCCGTCCCGAAAGGCCGACGCCCCGATCGTAAAGCCTGACACCCGGAACGATGAGTGACTACCAGCCTGCCCCGGCGCCAGACCTCGCCCAACCGACCGAAGTCTCCATGAAGCCCCCGAGCATCTTCAACGACGTCCTGGGCCCCGTCATGCGAGGACCTTCGAGCTCGCACACGGCCGCTTCCTGGCGAATAGGCCGCCTGGCGATGGCCCTGCTCGGCGAGCCGCTGGCGGATGCCCTGGTCGAGTTCGACGAGAAGGGTGCCTGGGCCCCCAATTACGAGGAGCAGGGAACGGTGCTCGGCATGACCGGTGGGCTGCTGGGGATCGACATCACGGACGAACGCATCATCCACGGCACCCGCATAGGCAGGGAATCCGGGGTGCGCATCGACTACCGGGTGTCACGCTTTCCGACGGATCACGCCA
>JAHEEH010000297.1 GCA_024640835.1 Bacteroidota bacterium | reverse complement strand
AGCGTGATCCCCATGAAGAGGACTCCCACCAGCCCGCCCCGCTCGTTCGACTGACGGTTCGTGAAGTTCAGCAGCGCGTTCGGAACACGGATCTCGTACAGTCCGAGCAGCGACAGGGCGAATCCGACCAGGACGAGTGCGATGAACAGGTTCACCCACGGGTTCGCGGCAATCGTCTGCGCACCGGCGGCACCCACCAGGGCCGCCATCAGGATGCCGACCAGGGTGAACGTGACGACGATCGCGGCCCCGAACGCGGACGCCATCCGAACCGCGTCGGCCCGGTCGTCCGCATGCCGGGTGAAGTACGATACCGTCAGCGGTACCATGGGGAAGACGCACGGGGTCAGCAGCGAGGCGAGCCCCGCTCCGAGCGCCAGCAGCAGAAACCCGGCCATGCTTCCGGAGAGGGGACCACCCGGAGGCGAGTCCGACTCGTCCGCCGAAACCGCCCGGGAAGCCAGAATGCCCTGCAGCCCGCCGGCATCCATCTCGCACCCCGCCGCCGGATCGCTGGCGGCCTCCGCACATCCCGGATCCACGACGAGCGTCGCCGCGAAGGAGACCGGCGTGGGCGGGAGACAGAGGCCCCGATCGTCATTGCAGATCTGGAACCGGACGGAGCCTGCAAGGTCCACCTCGCCCGCGGGTGCCGCCGAATCCACCGCCAGGGGCCACGCGAATCGGGCCGATGCGTGAAACCACCCGAGGGTCTTCTTGAAATTCGGATCGAAACCGACCTCGGGCTCGGCCTGCTCGGGAGTCCCGACCGAGTCGATCGCCCCGGGAAGTGCGTCCCAGATCACGTCCACGCCATACGGCCTGGGGCCCTCGGAAATCGGCGGAAGCGTGGCATCCAGTGCGTACAGCTTCCAGGGCTCCGCCACCCGGGCATCGAGCACCAGGTAGACGGTTGCTCCCGGCGCGGCCGCGGTCGGCTCCAGGGCAGCGCTCCATGCGACGTAGTCCGTAGCCGGCCCGATCGGCTCGAATTGGGCCCGGGCGGTCCGGCTCACCACCAGTGCGACCAGGAGAAGGAAGAGGACGCGTGCAGACGCCATGGCGCATCAAGAAGAAGGGGGGCTCCGTCAGCGCCCGGCTAACGAAGACCCCCCACATTTGTGCCCGGAGAGAGCGTTCGCCTACTCCTCGTCGTCCTCGGGGAACTCGAGATCGGTATCCGCCTGATCCACCTCGACGGGCTCCGGGGCCACCTCGGGTGCCGGGGTCTCCGCCACGGCCGGCATCCCGCCCTCCGGCTCTACGCGCACCTTCACCTGGGCCAGGACCTCCGGGTGGATCTTGACGGCCGCCGTGTAGACGCCGACGTAGCGGACGTCCTCGGTCATCTCGACCTTGCGACGGTCGACCGTGACGCCTTCGTGCGCGAGAGCCTCGACGATCTGCTGCGACGTGATGGACCCGAAAATGCGGTTCTCGACTCCCACCTTGGCCGTGATGACCAGCTCGATCTTCGTCAGTTCGGCAGCCAGTCGTTCGGCGTCCTCCTTTCTCTGCGCGAGCTTGCGCGCCGCCTGGCGACGCTCCTCCGTCCATGCCTTGATGGCACCGGCGGTGGCCACCTTGGCTAAACCCCGCGGAATCAGGTAGTTGCGGCCGTATCCGTCCTTGACGGTGACGACATCGCCCTCGTCGCCGAGGTTCTCGACTTCCTGAAGAAGAATGATTTTCATAGCGCTTGCTGTGCCTTTCCGGACTCGGCCGGAGATTCGACGCCGACTCAGCGGACGGCGTCCGCGACGAAGGGAATGAGGGCCAGGTGGCGCGCCCGTTTGACGGCACGCGTGAGCTGGCGCTGGAAGCGGGCCGACACGTTGGTGATACGCCGTGGCAGCAGCTTGCCCTGCTCGTTCAGGAAACGCTTGAGCAGATCCACCTCCTTGTAGTCGACGTAGGCCGGCTCCAGGAATTTCTCCTCGGTCGTGACGTTGTCATCTCTCATGGTCGGGTACCTCAGTTCGCGGTGGCGGCCTTCTCGGACGCACGCTGCTTGGAACGCTCCTCGTAATGACGCTGCATCTTGGGATCCAGGCGCAGCGTGAGATAGCGAAGGATGTTGTCGTCGATTTCCAGCGCGCGCTCGAGCCGGGGGATGAAGGATCCCGGTGCGCGGAAATACATGTTGACGTAGTACCCGTTGCGCTTCTTCTGCAGCGGATAGGCAAGCCGTCGGCTTCCCCACTCGTCCACTTCCGCGATCTCGCCACCGCCTTCGGCGATGTACTGCGTGACCCGCTGGACGATGTCCTTGATCTGCTCGTCGCTGAGGACCGAGTTGACGATATACGTCAGCTCGTACATGTTCTTGTCAATTCCCATCGCTCTCCCCTTGGATTCGGATTGGCTTGTGCCCCGGGTCGCTTTGACTCGGAACAGGGATTAATCGCGAGCCTGTAATAATACGCCTGAATCGATTCAATGTCCAGATCCGAGGACGTCTTCGCCGAAGCTGCACCGGGGCGGGGACGGCGTCAGAGCCTGGCGAGACGCTCCGCGTTCTCGGCCGTGCGAAGCGCCCTGATGATGCCGTCCAGGTTGCCCTCGATCACCCGTTCCAGCGAGTGGTTCTTGTCGTCGCCCTCCAGCCGGTGATCGGTCACCCGTCCCTGGGGCCAGTTGTACGTACGGATCTTGGCCGACCGGTCGCCCGTGCTCACCATGCTGCGCCGCGCCTCGGAACGCTCGGACTGCCTCCGCTCCAGCTCCTGCTCGTAGAGCCGGGAGCGGAGCACGCGCAGCGCCTTGTCCTTGTTCTTGTGCTGGCTCTTCTCGTCCTGGCACGTCACCACGAGGCCCGTCGGGATATGCGTGATGCGCACGGCGGAGTCCGTCGTGTTCACGCTCTGGCCTCCCGGGCCGCTCGAGCGGTAGACGTCGATCTTCAGATCGTTCGGCGAGATCTCCACGTCGAACTCCTCCGCTTCGGGCAGGACGGCCACCGTCGCGGCGGACGTATGGATCCGCCCGCTGGACTCGGTCACGGGGACGCGCTGCACCCGGTGGACGCCGCTCTCGTACTTCATGGTGCCGTACGCGTCCCTGCCCTTCAGGCCGAAGATGATCTCCTTGAAGCCGCCCTGCGGACCCGAGGACGCGTCGATCATCTCCACCTTCCACCGTTTTCCCTCGGCGAAGCGCGTATAGAGCCGGTACAGATCGCCCGCGAACAGGCAGGCCTCGTCGCCACCCGTGCCGGCCCGGATCTCCACGATGCAGTCCTTGGAATCCTCGGGGTCCCGCGGCAGCAGCTGCAGGCGCAGGTCCTCTTCGAAGGCCGGGAGCCGCTCTTCCAGGTCGGCCAGCTCCGTCCGCGCCATGCGGACGAACTCGGCATCCTCCTCCGACTCGATCATCGTTCTGAGATCGTCCCGCTCCCCGAGCATGGATCGGTACGTCCCGATCGCGGCCACCACGTCGCGGAGTGCCGTGTGCTCGCGACCCAGCTCCGTCATCCGGGCCACGTCCACGGCAATCGCGGGGTCTGCCATCAGCAAGCTCACCACGCGGTGGCGCTCGAGAAGGGCGTCGAGAACTCGTTCGGCTATCATCTTCGGTGCGTAGGGAGCACCATGAACGCGGCGTTCGGCATCCGGGTTCGGGCTTCCGGCCGGACCGGTCCGCT
>JAHEEH010000296.1 GCA_024640835.1 Bacteroidota bacterium | reverse complement strand
ACCACATACAGCGTGGTGATCGTCGTGATGACGAGACCGTAGAGGTTCACGTTCGTGGCCGGATCCGCCGACAGCTGCCACGGGAGGAAGGCCGCCGCGAATTTGCCGATTCCGATGAAGCCGTAGGCCAGGAAGCCGATGACGTTGATGATGGCGAAGAGCACCACCACCATGTGAGCCAGGTTGGCGCCCCGGGTGTCCCCGAACCTGAACCGGATCCACTCGGCGCCCGTCATGACCCCCGAGCGCCTGAGCCAGATCGACAGGAAGACCATCAGGAAGATCTGGTTGAATACCGGCCAGAGCCAGGGTATCCAGACGCTCTTGAGTCCGTAGACGAAGAGCAGGTAGACCAGCCACATCGTTCCCGAGATATCGAACATGCCCGAGGCGTTCGACAGCCCGAGCGCGTACCAGGGAATGGTATTCCCTCCCAGGAAGTAGTTCTTGATGTTCCTGGAGGCTCTCCTGGAGATCCAGAAGCCGATCCCGACGGTGACCAGGATATACGCGAAGACGATCGCGATGTCGACGGGGTGCAGACTCATCCGGGATCAGATTCAGGAAGGCCGGAAAGACCCGTCCTGCCCACTCGGGGCGGGACGGTATGAACCCGAGCATCGGTGCGCTACAGGCCGGACAACGGGCAGGGAGCGGCCACCACAAACCGCTCCCCGCCCGATGTACCGGACACGGGAACCCGGCGCTACTTCAGAAGCACCATGTTCCGGACCTGTTGGCCCCGATCGGTCTCCAGGCGATAGAAGTAGATCCCGCTGGCCACCTGGGTGCCGGCGTACGAGCGGCCGTCCCACTGCACCTCGAAGGTGCCGGCCGGCAGGGCGTCCCGTACCAGCGTCCGGACCAGCCGTCCGAGCACGTCGTAGACGCGCAGCGTGACGCTGGACGCCGATCCGAGCGTGTACCGGATCGTCGTCACGGGATTGAACGGATTCGGGTAGTTCTGGTCCAGGGTGAAGCCCTCGGGCAGCTCGTTCCGCTCCGAGCCCGTCCCCAGCGTGCCCATGATGAGCAGCTGCACGTAGTCCACGTTCATCGTGCCCGACGTGGATCGAAGGGCCAGCTTGTGCACGCCCTTCGTGAGCGGGAACTGACCGGTGAAGATGTCCCCGCCGCCGGGAGCGTCCTCGAGCGGGCCCCCGCCCTCCAGCTCGTCGTCGACCAGCAGCTCTCCTTCCATTCCGCCCGATGGCGTCTGGTAGAAGATGCGCAGCATGTACTCCCCGTCCTGGGGCACGTCGAAGTTGAATTCGACCATTCCGCCGGTGTTCAGCGTCGCCGCCTTGAAGTACTGCGGACAGAAGTCGGAATCGTCGCAGGTCGCCTGGACGCCCTGGTACCGGGCGTCGGTGGCGTTCATCGACACCAGGACCGTGCCCGCCCCATCGGTGATATCCACGCCGCTGAACCCCTGCCAGCCCCACGAGGGCTCGATGCGCACCGTGTGCATCCCGGCCGTGAGGTTCAGGCCGGCTGCGCCCTCGATCAGACCGGCCTCCCTGATCTCGACCACCGTCCACTCGTTGTTGGGCAGAGGAACCGCACAGCCGCTCTGCGCGGCGGTGCAGAAGTAATACTCACCGAACCCACTGTTATTGCGAAGGTTGACCCCATCCACCTTGATGCGCTGTCCGCGCTGGGTCTCCGAGCGCATGTTCGTATGGACATCGAGGCCGATGATTCCGTCGGATGCCAGGTCGAAATCCCACTCGATGAAGCCGTTGCCCTGCATGAAGAAGTGCGTGAACCCGGGAACGACGAATACCGAAGCGTCACCCGAGAGCACACCGTGCTCACCCTCCACGATCTCGATGGGCGTGATCACCAGTCCCTCGGCCATCCCCTCGACCGCGGCCACGTACGCATCGCGGTTCGTGTCGTAGTCGCTCCTGGCCGCCGGCCAGTAATTCAGGTTGCCGAGCGGAAGCCCGTCCGTCGCGGCCGTCTGCATCATGACGTTCCCGTACGAGAAATCTTCCGGCAGCGGCCAAACGCTGCAGACGTCACAGTCCTGGTCGATCCCCCAGTCGTAGCCCCGCGCCGGCGTGATGCCCGCCCGCAGGTCCGAGATGTTGCCGATCATCCCCTCCAGGTTGTCGGGATACACCGACAGGCCCGGATCCAGGTCGATGTAGTTGTCCTGGTAGACCATGTTGTCGAATTCGTTGAACCACCCCATGGTCGTGTCACTCACGATCGGCTGGGCGCGAATCGTATCCGCGTAGTAGGCCGCGAACGCCGGATCGCGCCAGTAGGTGTTGTTCGCCAGCACGATTTCCCGGTCGAAGTTCGTGCCGTACTGCGCCGGCAGGGCTCCGATGGAGAAGAAGCCCGTGTACGGATCGGCGCGGTCCGGATTGTTGTAGTCGTTGTAGCCCTCGCCGTGGAAGAAGGGATTCACGAACACGTTGTTCGTCACGTACGCTTCCTTCCACATGTTGCCGGCCTGGAACGAGCGGCCGATGTTCACGAAGGTGTTGTGGTTCGCGAGGAAGTAGTTCATCGGCGCGCCTTCCGACTGGAAGGGCGTGAAGCCGATGTTGAGGAAGGTGTTGTTCTCGAAAACGACCGAGTCCGCGCCGACCTCGAACCGGACGCCGAGACCTTCCCATTGCTGGGTCGGTCCCCACAGGTTCCGGAACGACGAATTCGTGACGAACATGTCGACGTTGTCCCCATTGGGGCCGAGCAGGTGCCAGTCACACTGGTCGAAGACCACGTGGTCGAACACGAACCGGGAATCCGATGCGTTGAGGGCGATCTGCTCGTACGCCGTGCGGGCACCCGAGTCCGCCTTGCCCATGAACCAGATGTTCCTGGCGGTCAGGTGGCTTCCCGTGCCCGAGTTGGAGAGCATGGTCCCCGTGAGGCTGAGGTCCTCCCTCACCGCGCGCTGGATGATGGCGTACCCACAGTCCTCGTTGAAGGCCGGGCCGCACACGTTGTCTTCGGGGCGGGCCTCGGCTGCCGTCTGGCCCCGGAGCCGCAGGTGGAAGCCCTCCCACGAGACGGGATCCTCGAGCCAGTAGAAGCCACCGCGCCGCAGCACGTACACGCGGTCGGCCGGGCGAGCCACGTCGTTGGCGACGGCGTCACGCAGTGCGTTGACCACCACCTCGCCCGATCCCGGGGTGGTCTCCCACTCCACAATGAGCTCGCTCTGTGCCACCGCTTCGCGCGGCGGCCAGGCGAAGGCAAGGGCCGCAGCGGCCGTGATCCATAGGTATCGGACTCTCATGGTCGTTCCTCCGTTGAAAGGTTGCCTGGTGCAGAAAATGGTTCGCGGGCGGCAGCGGTCAGGTCCGCTGCCATCCGGGTCAGTATCGGAAGCGGGCCCCCAGGTCCATGGTGAACCCGTAGTACTCCATGTACGTGGGGTTCTCGGTGGCCGAGCCGCGGAAATTCCGATCGGGCCGGTTGTTCAGATTGTTGAAGTTGGCGAAGACCTCCAGTCCGCTCTTCAGCTTCTGGCTCACCGACAGGTCCCACCGCGCGTAGTCTCCGGAGTAGTTGTCGAAGAGCGGATTCGTGGGGTTGATCCAGGTCGACGTGTTGGCCTGGTACAGGAACGAGAGCCTCGCCGAAAATCCCCCGTAGTCGTAGCCCAGGGTCAGGTTGGCGATG
>JAHEEH010000295.1 GCA_024640835.1 Bacteroidota bacterium | reverse complement strand
CAGGGCCTTCCTGTCGGCCTCGCGTCCCGCGCCGGCCACGCCGGCGACCACGGCGACGAGGGGCCCCGCATGCGCCTCCCGCACCAGGGAGGCCAGGCGCTCGGCGGCCCCGTCGACTCCGAGCATCTGCAGGTTGGCGGCGTTTCCCTCGACCATGGGGTCCGGCGGACCCTCCGCGAGCGGCGCGACCAGGGCTCGGCAACGGGTTCCGCCGGCGTCGATTCCTGCAACGTGGGGCATGACGATTACGAGTCGGGGACGAGTTCGGTACGGGAGCCCGTGTACGGTCGGCCGGGCAGGGCGCGAATCTCCCGCTCTCCGGGCGAAGTGGAGAAACGGCCGAGCGGTCTGTCGTACGGTACGAACGGACGGCGGAACAGCACCGTCCCGTCTTCGCGATCCTCGATGAAAGCCTCGAACGCGGCCGGTGCCGGCGGGTGTACCCAGGGCGACGCGCTTCCCCATGAAGCAGCCGTTGGATGCCCGTTGCGCTCCACTTCGACCGGGGCATACCGATCGGGCAGACGGACGGCCTCGGCGTACGGGCTCGCGTCAATCCAACCGGGGTATCGGAGGACGCCTCCTTCCCGCTCCCAGCGCCAGGACTGCTCGGCGGAGCCGAACCGGCGGCGAAGGCGGTTCATCGCGGCCAGAAAGGAAGCGGTGGAGTCGTCGCCTGCGGGAAGAGCGTCGAAGATCACTGCGCCAATCGAGGCGCCGTCGAACGCGCCGTCCCACCCGGCAAGAAACTCGAGGGCATCGCCCTCGATGGCCGTCGTCGCGGGATCGGAGCGAAGGCGGCGTTCGATGGCCGATGCCGCATCGTCGGCCCAGGCCGTTCCCGGATCGAGGAACACACCCGGGGGCCCGTAGGCGTGGTGGAGGGCGAGGCTCCTCGCCAGCTCCGGCGCCTCGGGCGCCGACGAAACCAGGGTCACGGTGCCGACCTCCTCGAGCCTGCCCCCGAACGTCCTCGGGGGGGCGCCGCGATCGTGCAGGGTGATCACGGCCAGTCCGTCGACCAGGTCGAAGTCGGCCGGCCTCCCGGCGGCGAGATCGACCAGGGCATCCACGTCCGAGACGGGAGCGAAGCCGGTCCATGCGACCCGGTGTCCGCCTGCGATCGCGATGCGCCGGCCATCTCCGGTATGCATCGCCACGTCCCGGCTGCCGTCACGGAGGCGCAGGGGAACGTACACGGGATCGGCCACGACCGTCCCCGTGTCCACGACGGCATGACCCGACGGGAGAGCCACCCACGAGCGCGCCGCGTCACGGCCCGCCCACGCCGCAGGCATGCCCAGCCAGGTCACCGCGTGGGATTGGCTTCCTGCCGCGTCGATCGTCAGAACCAGGAGGGGGGGCGTGCCGGAGGTGCCGTAGACCAGTCGGAGGAAGACGCCCGGCGGCTGGTCGGACATGGTCCACGCGGCGCCGTGATCCAGGCCTCCGAGGCCCAGCAGGTTGCCCAACTCGTCGCGCGATGCGAGAAAACGCTCGACCGCATCGTCGGCGGCGAAGGGACCGGCATCCACGGTTGCGGAAAGCCAGGCGATCAGGCGCTCGACGGCCAGGGCATGCCATGCCTCCCACGGCTCGGGCTTCAGATCGAGTGCGGCGACGGCCGGCGCGAGCTGCACGCGACGGGAGCGCAGGGCGGCATTCACGCCTTCGGCGTACGCGCGAAGCGTCTCCTGGTCACCCGGTGAGAGTCTTCCGAACGCCATTCGGGCGGCTTCGGGGATGCCGAGGCGGTGGACGTGGTGATCCGGGGGGAGCGCTTCCCGGCCGTACCACTCGGAGAGCCGGCCGAGGGCCGCCTGCCGGATCAGAAGCAGGAGCCAGGGCCGGGAAACGACGTGCAGTGCTCCGGTCACGCGGGCCAGGTCACGCTCGTCGTCGAGGCGGACCGAGGCGTCGCCGCCCTCGTGCCAGGTAACGAGCGCGCGACCCTGCAGTCCCGGGATCGAGACACGGGTCGGAGGATCATTGCCCACGCGAAAGGCGAGGAACCACACGACGGCTCCGCTCGCCAGCAGGACGACGATGAGGACGGCGGCTATGCGGAGGATGCGGGACAAAGGGGGTCCAGGGTACACCCTCAAACTACGGTGTCGGTCCACACGTCCCAATGCCGCACGCGCGGGATCATCGGTCGGCGAAGGTCCGTTACTGCGCCGCCCGGGGCGCTGCCGCCCCGCACGTATCGACCCGACTTCGTTCCGGACCTGCGTTCCACGTGATACCCCGACGAAAACTCGCCCTGTACGGTCTCGCCCTGCTCGTCATCGGAGGGGTGCTGGGCGCCCGCTTCGGCGGCGCGGTCTTCGGCCCTGACGTGACGCGGGCCCTCCGCAAGGTCGAGGACGTCTTCGTCCTGATCGCCCAGCGTTACGTCGATCCGGTGGACGCGGATCGCCTCGCCGAGGACGCCATTTCGGGTATGCTCTCTGCTCTCGACCCCCACTCCGTCTATGTGGACGAGCGTCGCACCCGGCTCGAGAACGAGCAGTTCAACGCCGAATTCGAGGGCATCGGCGTGGCCTATGCCTTCATTCCGGGAGAGCATGGCGCCGACACGCTGAGCGTGGTCGAAGTGCTGCCGGGCGGGCCGTCGGAGACGGTCGGGCTGTACTCGGGCGACCGTATCGTGGCCATCGACGATTCGACCGCCATCGGAATAGCGGACGCGGACGTGCATCGACGCCTTCGGGGCGCCCGGGGCACGCATGTCCGGGTCACCATCGTGCGGCCCGGTGCCCCGCGCCGTATCGAGATCGAGATCGTGCGGGACCGCGTGCCCATCTTCACGGTAGATGCCGCCTGGATGCTGGATGACGGAACCGGAGTCATCCGCCTGAACCGCTTCGCGCGAACCACGCATCGCGAGGTTCGCGAGGCGCTCGGCCGACTCCAGAGCGATGGCCTGGAGCGGCTCGTCCTCGACCTGCGCGGGAATGCCGGTGGGCTCATGAGCACCGCAGTACAGGTCGCCGGCGAGTTCCTGGAAGAGGGGCAGGTGATCGTGTCGCAACGGGGGCGGGCCGAGGACGCGAACGAGGTGTTCCGTGCTCGAGGCGGAGGTCTCTGGACCTCGGGACCCCTCATCGTGCTCGTCGACGGGGGCTCCGCGTCGGCCTCGGAAATCGTGGCCGGCGCCATCCAGGATCACGATCGCGGGCTGATCGTGGGACGCAGGACGTTCGGCAAGGGTCTGGTCCAGAACCAGATCCCGCTCCACGACGGGTCGGCGGTCCGACTGACCGTCGCCCGGTTCTACACGCCGAGCGGGCGTCTCATCCAGACGGCCTACGAGAACGGCGACCGCGACGCGTACTACGAGGAAAAGCATGCCCGCCTGCTCGAGGAAGGGATGGTCAGCCTGTCCGAGCTCGCAGCCCAGGCACCCGATTCGCTGAAATTCGAGACCGACGCGGGGCGCATCGTCCTCGCGGGTGGAGGCATCGTGCCCGACTTCGTCGTCCGGGACTCGACGCAGGCCTACCTGCAGGCCGTGCTCATGCGGGGCATCGTGCCCGACTTCGTCAGGGCGTTCATGGATCGGGAGGGCGATCGACTCCGGACCCTCTACGGCGAGAACCTGGACGGATTCGTCCGCGAGTTTCAAGTGAACAATGACGATCTCGGGTATTTCC
>JAHEEH010000294.1 GCA_024640835.1 Bacteroidota bacterium | reverse complement strand
CGACCCACCGTCCGTGGACTTGAACAGTCCGCTCGTGTCGCCCGACCAGGCGGCATTCTCCCAGGGTCCCTCCCGATGCGCCCACAGATCGGCATAGATCACGTCCGGGTTGCCGGGCTCGAGCGCGACCTGGATGGCCCCGGTGTTGTGGTCCACGTACAGCACGCGATCCCACGTCATCCCGCCGTCGCCGGTCCGGTAGACGCCACGCTCCTCGTTCGGGCCGTACGGATGACCGAGCACCGCCACCCACACCCGGTCGGGATCCTCCGGGTGCACGACGATGGACGCGATCTGCTGCGCGTCGCCCAGACCCACGTGGCGCCAGGTTCGACCGGCGTCATCCGAGCGGAACATCCCGTCGCCGATGGCGAGATCGGGGCGGTGCAGCCCCTCGCCGGTCCCGACATACACCACGTCGGGGTTCGACGGAGCGACGGCCAGGTCACCGATCGACCCCGTCGACTCGTCATCGAACAGGGGAGTCCACGTGCGACCGAAGTCGTCCGTCTTCCACACGCCGCCATTGTTGACACCGATGTAGAAGACGCCCGGTTGTCCGGGTACCCCGGACGCGCCCACGGTCCTTCCGGCACGGAACGGACCGATCATCCGCCATTCGAGCCCGCCGTAGAGCGACGGATCGACCACCTGGGCCCGGACCCGGGTCGACGGCAGAAGTACCAGTACGGCGAGGACCATCGCGTGGGGGAATCGCACGGCGGTAGGGCTACCTTGAGCACTGTGGGGTTTCGAGAACGATGGTACGTTCCAGATCGTCGTCCTGCACCCCGCCGAGCCCTCGAGACCGGTTTCGACAGTGTCATGAACGATCCAACGGGAGATTTCCTGCGCTTCGACTGGGGCGAGAGACTCTGGTCCACGGGGCGCGTCGCGATGTCGGCGGCCCACCTCGGAATGCGGAGACTGATCGGGCTGGAGGGCGAGGAGGATGCCCGGATCGGAGAGAACCTGGCCCGCGAGCTCGACCAGATGAAGGGCATGGCCATGAAGGTCGGCCAGATTCTCTCGTACTTCGACGGCGTGCTGCCCGAGGATTTTCACCGGGCCCTCCGCGCGCTTCAGATCGGCGTGACCGGGATGACCGAGACCCGCGTGCGGTCTCTCCTGGAGGAGGCGTTCGGGCTCCCCGTCGAAGACCTGTTCGAAGCATTCGAAATGGCTCCGGTCGCCTCCGCCTCCATCGGCCAGGTCCACAGGGCACGCCACTCCGGTCGGGACGTGGCGGTCAAGATCCAGTACCCGGACATCGCGGAGTCGATCGAAGCCGACTTCCGTCGACTCCGTCGAATGGGGAAGATCATGTCGCTCATGCCGATCGCGGCAGACGGCGAGGCCATCGTCGAGGAGCTCCGCGAGCGCATCCTGGTCGAGTGCGACTACGAAGCCGAGGCCACGGCGCAGGAGAGCTTCCGGCGGGCCTTCCGGGACGATCCGGTGCTCCTGGTGCCCGGGGTCTTCCCGGATCGCACCCGGGGTACCGTCATCACGACGGAGTGGGCGGATGGGACGGACCTCTACCGGTTCGCGGCGGAGGCCACGGCGGAAGAGCACGGCGCCGCCGCCCAGGCCCTGATCCGCTTTGCCTACGGGTCGTTCTTCGAGCTCGGGACGATCAACGCGGATCCGCACCCGGGCAACTACGTGTTCCGCCAAGACGGGCGAATCGTGCTGCTCGACTTCGGCTGCACGCGGCGATTCGAACCGGTTTTCGTCGAGCGCGAGCGGGCGATCGTGCGTGCCGTCGTCGACGGGGACCGCGCGTCGTTCGACGCGGCAGTGATCGCGACGGAAGCGGTCGCGGAGCCGCATGCCTTCGACTTCGACCTTCACTGGACCACGCTCAGGCATCTGTATGCCCCGTTCATCCAGGATCGCTTCCGGTTCTCCACCGGGTACATCCGCGAGGGAATGGAATACAGCAGGCCGACCAATCCCAACCTGTATCGTTTTCGCATCCCGCCGCCGTGGATCTGGCTGCAGAGGCTGCAATGGGGCCTGCATGCCGTTCTCGCCCGCATGGAGGCCGAAGGCTCGTTCCGTGACACGTTCCGCGCCGCGCTGGAGAGTGATCTCCGCCCCATGCAGCCCGAAACATCCGCCGGTCCCCGGCAATAGGACGGTATCCTGCTGCCCCGCCCATGAACGAATCCATCGACCCTCGCGTGGAGGTCGGTCACGTACACCTGAAGGTGTCCGACCTCGACCGTGCCATCGCGTTCTACCGCGACGTGCTCGGCTTCGACCTGGTGTCCCGGATGGGGAGCGGCGCGGCCTTCCTTTCGGCCGGCGGTTACCACCACCACATCGGCCTGAACACCTGGGAGAGCCGCGGCGGCGCGCCGCCCGCTCCGGGAACGACCGGTCTGTACCACGTCGCCTTCCGCTACCCGGATCGCGCCTCGCTGGCCGACGCGGTCTGGCGCCTCGCCAGGGCGGGCATCGCGCTCGACGGGGCAGCCGACCACGGGGTAAGCGAGGCGGTGTACCTTCACGACCCGGACGGGAACGGCGTAGAGCTGTACCGCGACCGGCCGCAGGACGAGTGGCCTCGCGACGCGGACGGAAACCTCGCGCTCGTGAGCCTGCCGTTTGACGTTTCGGCGCTCCTTGCCGACCATGCCCCCGGAATCTGAAGCCCCGATGCACCTCGACCCCGAAACCCGGTGATCCACCATCCGCTCGCCGTAGCCGCCGTGCTGTTCGGCGCCATGCTCTTCGGCGTCACCATGACGCGGCGGTTCGCCTGGGCGGCCCGTCTCTCCACCGTGCTGTGGGTCATATTCTCCGGGGCCCTCGTTTCGAACGCGGGCCTCGTCCCGAAAGACGCCCCGCTCTACGGCGCGCTCGTCGAGTTCACCGTGCCGTTCGCCGTATGCGTCATCCTCTTCACGGTGAATCTGTCGGACGTGCGCAAGGCCGGCACGGCCATGCTCGGCGCCTTTGGACTCGCGAGCGTCGGCACCGTGGTAGGCGTCCTGGTGGCGGGCCTGGTGCTGGAGCCCTTCCTCTCGGACATCCTTGCCGCGGAGTCGTGGAAGCTCGCCGGTCCGTACACGGGCACGTACATCGGCGGCAGCCTCAACTTCTTCGCCCTGTGGGAAGGGCTCGATCTCGGCCGCCCGGATCTGTTCGCCGCGGCCAACGCCGTGGACAACCTGACACTCTTCCCGCTGTATGCCGCCTGGATGGTCATTCCGGCGCTCGTCGTCGGCCGGTATGCCACGCGCAGGATCTGGAAAGTGGACCCATCGCTCGAAGCCCGGAATCCGGAGTCGTCCGAGCCCCGCCTCGTCCCCGGAGACGTCGTCGCCCTGGCATTCCTGGCCCTGCTCGTCATGGCCCTGTCGGAATGGATCAAGACGACATGGATCGATCCCGTCGCCCCGGCCGTTCCGACGATCCTCGTCGTGACGACGCTCGCATTGCTCGTCGGGCAGGTACCGGCCGTCCGCCGCCTCCAGGGCGCCTGGCAGATCGGTGACCTCGCATTCTACGTGTTCTTCGTGTCCGTGGGAGCGATGATCGACTTCTACCAGGCCGTGGTGCTCTCCCCGATCCTGTTCGTGTACGTGCTGATGATCATGGCCGGGCACTTCGTCATCGTGTACGGAGTCGGCCGGTTGCTGGGCATGGACCCGGCCGTG
>JAHEEH010000293.1 GCA_024640835.1 Bacteroidota bacterium | reverse complement strand
ACCACGTCGTGAGACCGTACGAGGCGAGTCTTTCGCGGATGAAATGGGCGGAAAGGTCGTTCCAGTCCCAGGCTCTCGAGGGGATCCTCACTACCCGATCGTACAGCCATCCTCCCTCGGCCGTGTACACGCTGTCTCCGACGTAGAACGACCGTTCGCCCGACAGGACTTCGAGGTTGGCCCGCATCGAGTCGGGATCGATGCCACCCACGAGGGCCGACAGCGAGGCGTCCGATGGCTGGGCCACCACCGTGCCGACTGGAAAGACGAAACCCAGCACACACACGATGGCCACGGCACGCGCCGCACGACCGGAACCTGAAGGAAGGATCATCTCGCTGACCGATTCGACGGCCCGGAGGGTACGCACTGGACACGGGCTGCGGAAAGGCAGGAATCAGCCTCCCTCCTTGATCCGGTCCAGCAGCTTCCCGAGGAAGTCGCGAAGCTCGCGCAGGTCGTCCTCGGCCGATTCGGGTGCGGGAGCGGCCCCCTGGCGCTTCAGGGCCTGGCGCGCGCCGTCGATCGTGTATTTCTCCTCCCGCAACAGGCGTCGGATCCGGAAGACGAGATCGATGTCGTCATTCGTGTAGACGCGGTTGCCGGCGCGGTTCTTTCGCGGCCGCAGCTGGGTAAACTCCGATTCCCAGTAGCGGAGCACGTGCGCCTCCTCGCCCGCGAGCTGGGCGACTTCCCCGATCGAGTAATAGAGCTTGGTAATGCCTTCTCCGAGCATCGGGCCCCCGGGCTTCGTTCGTCGCCGACATTCTACGAAAAAATGTCCAGCGTCGCGCACCGTTTCCACTGCGCCCCGGTATCTTCGGCCGCCCCGATTAAAGCAGCACATGAGCACATCCGAGCGTCCGGGATGGAGAGCCGAACTGGGACCCCTGGCGGTCGTCCTGATCTGGGGCTCGAACTTCATCATCATGAAGGCCGTGCTCGCCGTGATGCATCCGCACGCGATGAACGCCCTGCGGCTGACCGTGTCGTTCGTCGTGCTGGGCCTTCTTCATCTCCGCCTCAGGGATCGGGCCCGTGCGAGCCTGACTCCCCGGAGCCGGTGGCGCGTCGCCGGGGTAGGTCTCGTCGGGTACTTCCTGTACCAGGTCACGTTCATCGTCGGGTTGAACAGGACCACGGCCGGGTCCGCTGCGCTCATCATGGCCAGCGCGCCCATCTGGACGGCGCTTCTGGCCCGGGTCATGGGGTTCGAGTTTCTCCGGCGCCTTTCCTGGATCGGGCTGCTGGCCTCGATTGCGGGCACTGTCGTCATCGTGGCGGCGGGTTCCCAGGATATCGAGCTCGGTGGCGATGTCCTGATCGGCAACGCGGTAATGCTGGGTGCCGCCTTTCTGTGGGGGTCGTATACGGCGCTCAACCGTCCCCTGCTGGCGGACATACGGCCCGTCACCCTGACCTTCTACGCCGTGGCCGTCTCGCTCCCCGTGCTCCTCGCGGTCGGCTTCCCGTACCTGGCCCGCACCGCCTGGGCCGCCGTAACACCGATCGCGTGGACCGGGATCGTCGTGTCCGGCGCCCTGTCCACGGGCCTTGCCACTGCCCTGTGGAACACGGCCGTGCGCACGCTGGGGGCGTCCCATACGGCCGCATACGGAAACGTGGTGCCTATCGTGGCGCTTCTGGGTAGCGCCATACTGCTCGGCGAACCCGTGTTTCCGGGCCAGATTGTCGGTGGGGTTCTTATCATCGGGGGCCTCGTCCTGCTCCGTCGCTCCCGCCGCACCTACCCCGCCCCGGCATGAAACGACTTGTCCTCGCGCTCCTGATTCTCGCCTGGCCCGCCCTGCCCGCGTTCGGTCAGAGCCCCCTCATGCAGATGGCTCCGATCCGGGTCCTCGCAGACTTCGATGCGGCGATCGGTCATCCGGCCATGGCGTTCAGCATCGGGATCGATGGAGAGACACCGCTCGAGTACTTCCTACCGAACGTGAGCCCGGGCAGTCGCCTCGAAGTGATCGGACTCGGTGTCGGCGCTCGCCTGGACGACGGGGAGCCGACCTTCCGCTGGCGCGTGGTTCCGATGGTGATCGACATCACGAAGCCGCCGTGGAATGGCGGCGTCACGGTCCTGCGGTACGATCGCACGGGGCTCCGGACCCTGGAAGCCGATTGGATCGCCACCCACGGAGGGCCATCGGGCCGGATAGCCCTGGGGTCCCTGGCCATCGAACCCTCGCTCATCCTGCGTGCCGCGCTCGCGTCGCGACGGACGGGGCACGGCTTCTTTCCGGACCTTCCCGCCCAGGCCGACGACGGGGCCACCGGCGCGGCCACCAGCGCCGGAGCGAGAGTCGTCCTTTCAGGTGCTTCGGGATTCCGGTTGACGGCAACGGCCTCCGTCGAGCGCCTGTGGGCCGGTCCCGACCCCGAGCTGCGAATCCTGGGGGCGGCGCTCCGGGTGCCTCTCGGCTCGGTCTGGACCCTGGTCGGGCGAGCCGCGGTGCAGGAAGCCCGGGTCGGCCATGCGAAGGACCGGACGACCGTCTTAGGATTCGGACTGAGGTTCAGTCCCCACTCCGGTCGTAGCGTCTAGGCGGCTGCGGCTTGGGCGCCCGATGGCTCGGACCGACGTAGTCGTTCAGCTTCTCGAGGTCCAGCTTCTCCGTCAGCGCCTTGAACGTGTCCCGGTTCGACGACATGTAGGACCACACGACCGGCGCCAGCCCGGCGGTCGCGCCGTACAGGTGCGATTCATTCCGGGTCTGCTGGGACGGAACGCCCACGTACGAGAACAGCACCAGCACCGCGCTCGCAATCAGGGCCGCGAAGAAGCCGCCCAGCAGCGTGCCCGTCACCTGGTTGAGCGAAGTCAGCTCCAGCTGCGTGAGCGCTGCTTCCGCAAAGTGCACGATCACCAGCACGATCACGAAGACGCCCACGAAGACTGCGATGAACCCCAGTATGGGCCCGACCTCCTCCGAAACGCCGAGATACTCCGTGATCCGCGCACCCACGCCGGTCATGAGCCCCGCGGCAAAATAGAAGCCGAGAAGGAATCCCACGAGCGAGCCGACCTGGCGGAAGACGCCCGTCTGGTATCCCCGGATCATTCCGAGAACCACCAGGATCAGAATCAGGATATCCACGAGGTGCATCTTCAGCCTCCGAGCGCTGTACGGACGGCGGCCTGAACCCGCTTTCCGTCGGCCAGCCCCTGGACGCGGGACATCGCGGCGCCCATCACTTTACCCATGTCCCGCATGGACTCCGCACCCACGGCCTCGACTACCTGACGAACGACATCATCGAGCTCTCCATCGGACATCTGCTGCGGGAGATACTCCTCGATGACGCGCAGTTCCTCCTCTTCCCGCTGGACCAGGTCGTCGCGCCCTGCGGAGCGATACTGATCGGCCGCATCCCTGCGCTGCTTCGCCTGCTTCTGGACGACCGCCAGTTCCTGGTCGCCCGTCAACGTCGCGGTGCCCCCGGTCCGGAACTCGATCTCCCGCTCCATCAGGGCGGCCCTGAGCGAGCGGACCGTGCGCAGCCGGACGTCGTCGCGCGCCCGCATCGCCTGCTTGATATCGTCCTGCAATTGCTCCTTCAGCATGAGTCTCGGCCAGTACGTACTGCAGGAATGTACGCACGTGGATCCGCGAAGTGTCGCGGTGCGGCCGCGAATGCGCGCCTGCGTCATGCTGAC
>JAHEEH010000292.1 GCA_024640835.1 Bacteroidota bacterium | reverse complement strand
AATGGCTCTCCAGGCTCCGCGAGGACGTGTACGTGGACATCCGGGCTACCGTCCCCGATCGGCCTTCCGGCACGTCGTAAAACCGATCCTTTCGTCCATGTCCTCCCCCGCTATGCCCGAAGGGCTCGAAGCCCTGCACGACGGATTCAACCGGCTGAAGACCGAGATCGGGAAGGTCATCGTCGGTCAGGACGAGATCATCCGGCAGATCTTCGTAAGCCTTGCATGCCGTGGCCATGTGCTGCTGGTCGGCGTGCCGGGCCTCGCCAAGACACTGCTCATCCGGACGCTCGCCGACGCGCTTGACCTCAAGTTCCGTCGGATCCAGTTCACGCCCGACCTGATGCCTTCCGACATCACGGGGACGGAAATCATCGAGGAAGACGCGTCGACCGGTCGCCGGGTCTTCAAGTTCGTGCATGGCCCGGTCTTCGCGAACGTCGTGCTCGCGGACGAGATCAACCGCACGCCCCCCAAGACCCAGGCCGCCCTTCTGGAAGCCATGCAGGAGCATCACGTCACGGCGGCCGGACAGACGTTCCCGCTTCCGGAGCCGTTCTTCGTCCTGGCAACGCAGAATCCGATCGAGCAGGAAGGGACCTACCCGCTCCCGGAAGCGCAGTTGGACCGGTTCATGTTCAACCTCTGGCTGGACTATCCCGCATTCACGCAGGAGGTGGAGATCGTCCGGCAGACGACGTCGGGAACCGCCGAGCAGGTCCGACCGGTGATGACCGGCGCGGAACTGGAGGCGGCGCAGACCTTCGTCCGGCAGATTCCCGTCGCGGACAACGTGGTGGAACAGGCCGTACGGCTGGTCGGCATGACGCGACCCGGCCGGGACGGTACGCCCGATTTCGTGAACCAGTACCTGTCCTACGGGGCCGGTCCGCGTGCATCGCAGTACCTGATTCTCGGCGCCAAGGCCCTGGCCGCCCTCGAGGGGCGCCTCACGCCGGAGATGGCGGACGTCCGCCGCGTCGCCCTCCCCGTGCTTCGGCACCGGATCGTAACGAACTTCAATTCCGAGGCCGACGGCGTTTCCGCCGTCGACCTGATTGAACGCTTGCTGGAAGCGGCCGGCTGAAACACCATGGGGGCCATGGCATCCGAGGTGCACGGGTTTCATGCGCAGGAGGCCCTGTTGCCACAGGGGTGGGCGTCGGACGTCGACCTCCTGATCCGTCGCGACGGAAGCCTTGCGGAGGTGCGTTCCAGTGTGAGTGATTCGGACCTGGAGCGCCTGGAAGGCCCCGTCATTCCAGGCATGCCGAACGCGCATTCCCATGCCTTCCAGCGCATGCTTCTGGGCCGCACCCAGGAGCTGGCGGGCGAGGACGACTTCTGGTCATGGCGGAGGGCGATGTATCGCCTTGTCGAGGCCATCGAGCCGGAGGACCTCTCCCCGATCACCGCGTGGGTCTTCGCCCAGATGCTCGAAGGCGGTTACACGTCCGTTGCCGAGTTCCACTATCTCTTCCATGACCCGGACGGTACGCCCTACGCGGACCCGCTGGAATTGCCGCGCCGCGTCGTCCATGCGGCCCACGACGCGGGTATCGGCCTGACGCTCGTGCCGGTCCTCTACTCCAGGCCCGGCTTCGACGGGGGACCACTCGCAGGCGGCGCCCGCCGTTTCGGCCTCTCCCTGGACGCCTACGGCAGGCTCGTCGAGGATCTCGCCTCGGAACTGGCCACCTCGGCCGTCGGGGTAGGCATCGGCGCCCATTCCCTGCGGGCCGCGGGGCCGGGCGAGATCCTGGAGCTCGTGTCGTGGGCATCCTCCGAACCCTCGCGCCCCGTGCACATCCACGCGGCCGAACAGCCGGCCGAGGTGGCCGGCTGCGTCCGTGCGACGGGTCTCCGACCCGTGGAGTGGCTTCTGGAGAAGGCCCGCGTGGGCCCGGCGTGGACGGTGGTCCACGCAACCCACATGGACGATTCGGAACGCCGCCGCCTTGCTTCGTCGGGAGCCGTCGTCGCCGTCTGCCCCACCACCGAGGCCGACCTGGGAGACGGGATCTTCCCGTGGGCGGAGTGGCTCGGTGCCGGCGGTCGCTTCGGGATCGGATCCGACCTGAACGCCCGTCTGTCTCCCGGTGCGGAGCTTCGCCTTCCGGCGTATGTCTCGCGCCTCGCCGCGGGGCGGCGCGGCGCCCTGCCGCTTGCGGAGGACCGGCCCGTGGGCGCCCAGTTGTGGGAGCGGGCGGCCCGTGGAGGAGCGCTTGCCCTGGGCCAGCACGTCGGCGAACTGACCGCCGACGCACGTGCGGACTTCCTGGTCCTGGATTCCCGGCGGCCGGAATTCCAGGGCCTCACGCCGGACCGGATGCTTGACGCTTTCGTGTTTTCCGGGAATCGCCGATCGCTGGCCCGGACCGTGGTCGCGGGGCGCACGGTCGCCCGTTCGGGGCGCCACGTCGATTCGGATCGCCTCGAGTCCGCCGCACGGGACGCCTTCCGCGCCGTGGCCGGCCGGTTCTCGTAATTCGAGGACTCAGTACCCCCAGCTTCTCAGTCGCCGGAACCGCTCCAGGGCGGCCCGTTCCAGGCCCTCCCGATGGTCCGGGTGAGCGATCTCGATCATGGCCGCGGCCCGCTGGCGCAGGTTCTTGCCGTACAGGTACGCTGTCCCGAACTCCGTCACCACGTAGTGGACGTGGGCGCGGGTCGTCACGACGCCCGCTCCGGGCTGGGGCAGCGGCACGATGCGCGAAGTCCCGTTCGACGTGGCGCTCGGCAGCGCGATGATAGGCTTGCCCTCCTCCGACAGGGATGCGCCCCGTATGAAATCCATCTGCCCGCCGACGCCGGAATACTGCCGGGTCCCGATGGAATCTGCCACCACCTGGCCGGTGATGTCGACCTCTATGGCGCTGTTGATGGCCACCATCCGCGGGAGATGGCGGATGAGCGCCGTGTCGTTCGTATACGAGCACTCGCGAAGCAGAACCTGCGGGTTGTCGTCGACGAAGTCATACAGGCGGCGCGATCCCAGCAGGAAGCTGGCCACGATCTGGCGTGGATGGATCGTCTTGTGTTCTCCCGTGATCACGCCGGACTCGACCAGGTCAATGACGCCGTCCGAGAACATCTCGGTGTGGATTCCGAGTCCCGAATGGCCCTTGAGTGCGTTCAGAACCGCGTCCGGTACGGCTCCGATGCCCATCTGGAGGCACGACCGGTCCTCGATCAGGTTCGCGACGTGCTGGCCGATGGCCTTCTCGACCGGGCCCATCACGTGAGGATGGGCCACCGGAATCTCGTCGTCCACCTCGACGGCGAACTCGATATCCCGGATATGGATCTGTCCGTCGCCGTGCGTGCGGGGCATGTTCGGATTCACCTGCGCCACCACGTGGTTGGCCGTCTCCACTGCGGCACGCGAGGCATCCACCGAAATCCCGAGCGAGCAGAAGCCGTGCCGGTCCGGCGTCGACACCTGTACCATCGCGACGTTGATGGGAAGGACCTGCCTGCGGAAGAGCGCGGGAATCTCAGAAAGGAACACGGGGATGTAGTCCGCCTCCCCGTCTGCAACCGCCTGCCGGACGTTGGCGCCAACGAACAGGGCGTTCGTGCGGAAGGCATCCCGGTACTTCGGGTCGACGTACGGGGCCTCGCCCTCGGTGTGCAGGTGGACGACCTCGACGTTGGTCAGTTCATGGGCGCGCGCCGTCATGGCGCGA
>JAHEEH010000291.1 GCA_024640835.1 Bacteroidota bacterium | reverse complement strand
CCGGACGAGGTGCGCATCGGAGATTTCGAGTGGTCGCCGGACGGCACCCACCTCGCCTTCGAACGGGTCACCGAGGACCGAATCGAGCTCTGGCTCGTGGATGTCGCGGCGGCGGCGGCCGGCCGGCTCGCCGACGTGCGACTGAACGGCGCGATTTCGGGTTCGTCGTTCACCTGGTCGCCCGACGGCACGTCGCTGCTGGCCCGCACCGTGCCGGATGCCGTGGGACCGGCTCCCGAGGCGCCCGAGGTCCCCTCGACTCCGGTGATCCAGGAGTCCGGTGGCGACGCGGCTCCTGCCCGCACCTACCAGGACCTGCTCGAAAGCCCCTATGACGAGGAGCTGTTCGCCCATTTCGCGACGGCCGACCTCGTGCGCGTGGGGCTCGACGGGTCCGTGCATACGATGCTCGAAGAGGTCATCGTGACCGATTTCGAGCCCTCGCCGGACGGCCGCTTCCTCTTCGTCCAGACGTTCCATCGGCCGTTCTCGTACCTGGTCCCGCTCTACGGCTTCCCGACCCGGATGGAGGTGCTGGACCGCGACGGCTCCCCGGTCTACCTGCTCGCCGAGCTTCCGGCGGCCGAGAACGTTCCGACGGGGTTCGGGTCGGTGCAGACCGGTCCCCGGTCGGCGGGGTGGCGTCCGGACCGGCCGGCCGTACTCGCCTGGGTCGCGGCGCAGGACGGTGGAGACGCGAGGGCCGAGGCGGAGGTTCGCGATGCCCTGTTCGACCTGGGGGCTCCGTTCGACGGGGATCCCCGTCACCTGGCGGATCTGTCGCTCCGCTACGCGGGAACACGGTGGAGCACGCACGGCTACGCGCTCGTCTCGGAGTACTGGTTCGGTACGCGCATGCAGCGCACGTGGCGCGTGCGGACGGATGAACCGGGCGACGCCACGATCGTCTTCGAAGGGTCGAGCGAAGACCGCTTCGGCGACCCCGGAGATCCCATGACCACACCGGACGGACATGGATCGGCAGTGCTTCTGACGGCCGACGAGGGCCGGACGATTTTCCTCTCGGGTGGGGGCGCCTCGCCGGACGGCGAGCATCCCTTCGTGCACCGGTACGACCTGGAGACGGGCCGGACGGAGGACGTCTTCCGGTCGACCGATCCCTGGTACGAGGTACCCGTGGCATTTCTCGACGCCTCGGCCGGGAGCCTGCTCATCCGGCGCGAGGCGGCGGACGAGCCCCCGAACTGGTACGTGCGGGACGCGGGTGGGGCGCTCCGCGCGGTCACCGACCTGCCGCATCCCCATCCGGAGCTCTCGGGCGTCGTCCGGGAGTTCATGACGTACGAGCGGGAGGACGGTCTGCCGCTTTCGGCGACGCTGTACCTGCCGCCGGGCTACGATGCCGAGCGCGACGGCCCGCTTCCGGCCCTGGTCTGGGCCTATCCTCGGGAGTTCAAGAGTGCCGCTGCGGCCGGCCAGGTGGGCCAGTCTCCGTTCCGCTTCACGCGGATCTCCGCGAGCGGGGGAATTCCTTTCGTGCTGCGCGGTTACGCCGTGCTGGACGGAGCGTCCATGCCCATCGTGGGAGAGGGTGACGACGAGCCCAATGATGCCTTCATGGGGCAGCTGGTGGCGAATGCCGAAGCGGTGATTCGCGAGGGCGCGCGCCGAGGCGTGGTCGATCCGGACCGGGTGGCCATTGCGGGGCACTCGTACGGGGCCTTCATGACGGCCAACCTGCTCGCGCACTCGGATCTGTTCCGGGCGGGCATCGCCCGGAGCGGCGCCTACAACCGTACGCTCACGCCGTTCGGCTTCCAGAGCGAGGAGCGGACCTACTGGGAGGCTCCCGACGTGTACTACACCATGTCCCCGTTCATGCATGCGGACCAGGTGGACGAGCCGATCCTCCTCATCCACGGCATCGCCGACAACAACTCAGGCACGTTCCCCATTCAGAGCGAACGGTTCTTCGCGGCCCTCAAGGGTCATGGCGCCCGCGCCCGCCTCGTCATGCTGCCGAACGAGAGTCACGGATACCGGGCTCGCGAATCGGTCCTGCACATGCTGTGGGAGGAAAGTGAGTGGCTCGACACCTACGTCCGCGACGCTCCACCGCGAAGCGTGCCGGTGAAGGGGCCGACCGGCTGATGCTCAGGCGGGCACCTGCTGCGTGAGGCAGTGGAAGGCCCCCAGACCCCATACGAGCTCGGTGCAGTCGATCGGCACCACGGTCCGCCCGGGAAAGAACCCGGCGAGGACGTCTGCCGCCACATCGTCAGACCTGCCGCCGTACGCCGGCAGAAGGACCACCGTGTTGCCGACATAGAAGTTGGCGTGGCTTGCCGGAAGCCGGCGACCGTCGAAATGGACCGGCGGGGGCAGCGGGAGGGGATGCACGGACAGGCCGATCGCCCCGGCGTCCTCCCGAAGCCTCGCGAACGCCGTTCCGAGCGCGTCCGCATGCGGGTCTTCCGGACGGTCCGCCCGCGTCATCACGATGTCGGTCGGGGACACGAAGCGCGCCAGGTTGTCGATGTGACCGTCCGTGTCGTCGCCCTCCAGGTCGCCCGTGGCCCAGATCACGGTGTGCACGCCGAGCCAGTCCCGCATACGGGCCTCCGCATCGTCCCGGGTCCAACCGGGATTGCGGTTGGGGTTCAGGACGCAGGACTCGGTGGTCATCGCGACGCCTTCCCCGTTGACGTCGATGGCCCCTCCTTCCAGCACGAAATCAGCCCGGTACCTGGGAATGTCCAGGACGTCGGCCATGCGCGATGCCACCAGGTCGTCCAGGTCGTACGGTGGATACTTGCCGCCCCAGGCGTTGTAGCGCCAGTCCGCGCAGGCGAGACCGCCATCCGGACGAACCAGGAAGGTGGCGCCATGGTCGCGGCACCAGGCGTCGTTCGTCGGAATGGGAAGGAAGTGGACCGCGTCGGGCACGCGTCCGAAGAGATGCCGGACGTGTCGCTCGTGCGCGGCGTCCAGCACGTTGATGTACACGGCCTCGCTCCCGGCCAGCACACGGACGGCCTGGACCATGACGGGCTCAACGGGTTCGAAATTCCCGGGCCACGTTTCCCGGTTGTGTGGCCACGAGATCCAGGTGGCCCGGTGGGGAGCCCACTCGGCCGGCATGGCATATCCCGCATCGGCCGGGGTTCCGGGCTCAGTCGGCATCCCCGTCATCGAATCGCAGGGTGAGATTCGCGTAAGCATCCACGCGACGGTCCCGGAAGAAGGGCCAGCCGTGCCGCTGTTCGGCGATTCGATCCAGGTCGAGGTCGACGACGGCCACCCCTTCCTCCTCGGCCTCCATCCGGTGCATGACGGCTCCGTCCGGTCCGACGACGAAGCTGCAACCCCAGAAATGGATTCCGCCCCCGGTCGGATCCGGCTCGAACCCGGTCCGGTTGACGGCCACCACGTAGCAGCCGTTCGCCACGGCGTGCGAGCGCTGCATGGTCTCCCAGGCTTCGTGCTGGGCGGCACCGTGCGTCTCCTTCTCCTCGGGATGCCAGCCGATGGCGGTCGGGTAGAACAGGACTTCCGCTCCCTGCAGGGCGGTCAGCCGGGCAGCCTCGGGATACCACTGGTCCCAGCACACCAACACGCCCAGGCTTCCGCGAGACGTGTCCCAGGCGCGGAAGCCCAGGTCTCCCGGCGCGAAGTAGTACTTCTCGTAATACCGGGGATCGTCCGGGATGTGCATCTTCCGGTACTTGCCCAGGTATCC
>JAHEEH010000290.1:2672-3706 GCA_024640835.1 Bacteroidota bacterium | reverse complement strand
TCGGATCCGATCGACGCCCGCCTGGATATCCCGGCCGTCTACCGTACCAGGGCCTCATGGGCCGGTCTCGACGTGGGGGGCGCCTCCTCGAGCGCGCTCGTACCACTCGTGGTCCAACTGCAGATCACGGGGAGGGTCCTCGCTCCCGAGGTGGGTCTATCCCTGGCCGTGGACCGAACCAACCAGCGTGTTCTCGGGGACTACCAGGCCCTTGAAGCGAGGCTGAACAATCCGGAACGCTCCGCCGAGTACGCGACCAGCGTACTGCTCACGAACTCCTTCCAGCTCACCACCGAAGCCGTCGATCCCCGGTCGGGCGAGCAGTTGGCCTTCAACAGCGTGTCCCAGCTCGTTTCGGCCCAACTGAATCGATTCCTCAATGCCGCGCTTCCGAACGTGGACGTGAGCGTAGGATTGCTGGGCGAACGGGCGAGCGATCTGGATATCACGTACGGGGTCGCACTCCGTCTATTGGACGAGCGACTCATCATTCGCGGTGAAGGCGTGTACCAGGGCTCCCGCACCGACGCCGCGAACGTAGCATCCGAGACCATGCAGGGGGAGGTCGTGGTCGAGGTCCGGTTGAGCCCCACGGTGTCCGTTGAAGTATTCTTCCGCCGCGAGGGGGACGTATTCCAGAGCGCCGAGCTCACCAATACCACGGGAGCGGGTCTCTCCTACCAGACCGAATTCCCGACGTGGCGCGCGCTGTTCGACCGGCTCTTCGGTTGGCTGGTGCCGGACCGCAAGGCACCTCCCGATGCGTCGGAGTCCGCCGTCAGATAGTCGGTCCAGCCGGATACTCGGACGGATTCAGTCCGAACTCCTCCCTGAAACATCTCGCAAAGTACGAGAGGCTGGAGATGTTAACTGACTGGGCCACATCTCCTATGGAGATACTCCCATCCTCTATGAGTGACCGGGCTCGCTCGAGGCGGATCGATCGGATGAACTGCACGGGGGACTGACCGGTACCGTCCTGGATCCGGCGCCTGAGTTGCCGTGGGGAGATCTGCAGGGCGTTGGCCAGCTCC
>JAHEEH010000290.1:777-2662 GCA_024640835.1 Bacteroidota bacterium | reverse complement strand
TACCCCGAAGGAGGGTCTGTCGAGTCCGGACTCGACTTCGCGCCTGGCCCGGCGCACGAAATCGGCACGACTCTCCACGGATCGCGCCGTCGGCGCGGCGGGCCGGTCGGCCGACCGGCCGGACAGGCCACTTCCGACGAAGTCTGCGAGTCCGGAGAGGAATTCGTTGCGGGGGATACGCGGCATGGGATGCTGATGGATATACGCCTCGGTTAGCAAAATCCGGGCCCAAAGGAGTCGTAACATTCCTTATCGGACAGAATGGACGATCCACAAGCCTCCGCCCCTTCCGGGAATACCAACAAGGGACTCGATGCCGGACCGCCGAAGCTTCCCCCGCACGGCGGCGTGGCCAGGTTCGGGACGTCAGGAAAGGCGGCCGAGCGCGTCCAGAACCCGCTCGTGGAGCAGCCCGTTCGTTGCGATCACCCCCCTGTTCTGCGTGAGCCGGCGTCCGTGGCCGAAATCCAGGTCGGCTCCCCTGCAGTCCGTGACTCGTCCTCCCGCTTCCTCCACGAGCAGACAGCCCGCCGCGTGGTCCCAGACGTTTTCCACGTAGCGTCTGCCCGAGGGCAGGCGCAGGTAGACTTCTGCCTGGCCATCCGCGACCACGGCATACTTGGCCTGGCTGTCCATGCGCACCGGCGGCAGGATAAGTCCTATGTCGGCCGCGACCGTCGCCGCATCCTCGTGAGAGGAGTGGGTGTGCTCCACCGACTCGCAGTATCGTGCAGCGCCGGGATGGTCGGTTGAACTTACGCGAAGCGGCTTCGGTCGGCCGCGGTCGAAGAGGGGTTCAAGGTGGGTGCCTCCGCCGCGCACTGCCGTCACCAGCACGCCCGAGGAGCCCTCGAGATCGAGCCTGGGGCAGGCCACGCAACCCAGAACGGGCCGGCCGTCCACCACCAGTGCGAGCGCAATGGCGAACTGGGCGCCCCGGAGAAAGCCCTTGGTTCCATCCACCGGGTCCAGCGTCCAGAATCGGCGCTCCGGACGGCCATGCGCTCCGACGTCGATCCACCCGGCGATTTCTCCTGCATCCGCATCCGGCCTGTAGACACGGACGTGCTGAAGGATGCCGTCCAGGATCGCGTCGTTCCCTTCGTCCAGGAGTTCCGATGCCGATTCCTCCGCAACGACCGGATCGTCGGGGAACGACCGCTGCAGCGCCTCGCAGATCAGCGCCTGGCTGCCATAATCGGCGACCGTCACCGGGCTCGAGTCCCGCTTGCGGACGGGCTTGTGCTGCATCTCCTGCAGCACGTCCATACACAGACGCGCGGCCTCCCTCACCGCTTCGGTGGCCATCTTCAGCTCTTCCCGGAGATCGTGTCGCGCTGTCATTCGGAAGCGGGCATGGACGGAATCTCTTCAAGCGCCCGATAGGCACCCTCCGGAAGAACCTCCCATCCGACGAGCTGAAGTCCGTTCGTGACGATCACGTAGGCCGCCCCCATGGCCCGGTTGTACCTGGCCGCCTGGTCCAGGGGCCCCTGATCCACGGGCACACCCGGGGCCTTGCACTCCACCACCATCCACGGTCGACCACCCCGGTCGAAGACCACGATGTCGGCGCGTCGCCGGGTTCCCTCCCACACGAGTGCCTTCTCGACTGCCACGAGGCCCGGCGGTACCCCCGACCGCTCGAGGAGCAGGTGCACCGTGTGTTGGCGCACCCACTCCTCGGGGGTCAGGGCAACCCACCGCTTCCGGATCGTGTCGAAAACCTGGTCCCCATGATCCTGTCGGCGCCACCGCAGGCCAGGCGGCACGGGCATGTTGAGCCGTGGCATGGCAAACGGTATGTCGACGGAGGGGTCCAGGTTCGGCGTTCCTACACGGCCCCGTAGGCCAGCATGGCGTTGGCCACCTTCACGAAGCCGCC
>JAHEEH010000290.1:0-767 GCA_024640835.1 Bacteroidota bacterium | reverse complement strand
CCGATGTTGGCTCCCTGCACATAGTCCACGTAGTCGTCGCTCACCTGCCCGTAGCGGACCGTCTGATCGTGGATTGAACGCATGATGCCCTGCAGGCGCCGGTCTACCTCCTCCCGCGTCCAACTGAGACGCATCGAATTCTGGGACATCTCCAGACCCGAGATCGCCACGCCGCCGGCGTTCGCGGCCTTGCCGGGACCGAAGAGAATCTTCGCCTCCTGGAAGAGCTGCGTTGCGCCGTAGTTGGTGGGCATGTTGGCCCCCTCCGCCACCAGCCTGACGCCGTTGGCCAGCATGATGGCGGCATGCTTCTCGTCGATCTCGTTCTGCGTGGCCGACGGGAAGGCCAGGTCGGCCGGCACCGTCCAGGGCAACTCGTTGGCCACGTACTTCAGCTTGTAGGCGCTGGCGAATTCCTCGATGCGGCCGCGGCGCCGATTCTTCAGATCCATGACGAAGGCGAGCATCTCGCTCGTGAGTCCGTCCGGAATGTGCACGAATCCCGACGAGTCGGAGAGCGTGAGAACCTTCGCACCGAGCTCGAGCAGCTTCTCGGCCGTGTACTGGGCCACATTGCCCGACCCCGAGACCAGGGCCGTCTTTCCCTCGAAGTCCTCCCTCGTCCGGGACAGCATCTCCTGGGCGAAGTAGACCGTTCCATATCCGGTGGCCTCCGGACGAATCAGGCTCCCTCCGTACTCGATGCCCTTGCCCGTCAACGTGCCCGTGAACTCGTTCCTGACGCGCCGATACTGGCCGAAGAGGTA
>JAHEEH010000289.1 GCA_024640835.1 Bacteroidota bacterium | reverse complement strand
CCTGACCAGCGGAACGGAGCGGGTCGCGTCGAAGACCGTCAGGGTCACCCGACCATCAAAGGCGGGATCGGCCGTTCCTCCCGCCCCGGGAACGCGACCGGTGATCGTGACCCGGTCCAGGGCGCGCATCCGGCCGGCCGTGTCCTGGAGAGGAACCTCGTTCAGTGTGAGCAGCTCCACTTCACGCGGTGGCAGCCCGATCCGCATGGAGGGATCGCCCAACAGGTTGAACTTCCTCGAGTTGCCCTGCAGGCCCACCCGCGTGTTCTTCGTATCGCGCATCGCATCGCCGAGACGCCGCGGGAGCCCGTCCTCGTCTCCGCGAAACAGCTCGATGTTCAATGCCCGGTTCAGGCCGGCGTTCAGGGACGTGGTGTCACCCGAGGTGTACACCAGGCGAACGGTAGTCAACAGGGATACGGCACCGCCGTCGGGATTCAGGAGCAGCGCCTCGGCCCCGGACTGGTCGGCGTCCAGGTCCCACCAGCCGAACGAGCACGTGGCCGTGATGAAGATGGCCAGGCGATCACGGTTGGTCAGGGTCCGCGCATCCTCCTTGGTGAAGATCTCCTCCTGAGCAAGGCCGTCCGGCCCGCCGTGCCCGCTGTAGTTGATGACGAGCGTACCCGCGTTCAGCGCCGACACCACGTCGCGATGCGCGTCGGGAATCTTGAATCCGTTGAGGAAGACCCGCTCGTACGACTCGGCGTAGATCTTCCGGATGTTGATCGCGGGGTACTGGCTCTGCCGGATGAGCTCCGCCACCTGGTCCACGTTCTGAAGATGCAGGTCGGCGTCGTCCTGCTGCCCCGACAGGCCGGTCGGTCCGTCATCGGCCACGAACGTGTACAGGCCGCGCCACGTCCCGAGCGTTGCGGGTGATTCGTATCTGCGGATCTTGTCCACGACCATGGCGGCTTCCTCCGGCGTCTGCACGGGAAGGCGGCCGACACCGATATCCACCCGCTCGGTCGAGGCCGCACCGTACGTGGTATAGATCCAGCGACCCTCCTCGTCGTCCAGCAGGCCGAAATAGTCGTCGGACGTGTAGGAGCCGTCCGTGAAGATCGACTCCTCCGATTCGTACGGGAAGACCCAGTTGCCCAGCACCCCGTCGCGTGAGGCCAGTCCACGGAAGTCGTAGTGGCCGTCCCCGAAGAGCAGGGCATACCGCAGCAGGCTCGCATCGTCGGGAGCCCGGTCGTAGAGGAACTTGAACAGGTCCCGGGCCGCCCGCATGTCCGGAATGCCGCCGGAGAACTCGTTGTACACCTGGTCCGTCGTCACGACCAGGACGTCCAAGCCGTCCGCCCTCCGCATGTCCGCCAACTCCTCGGCCGCCGACTGGAACGGGTCCGCGGTCACGATCACGAGATCCGGATAGGTCGAAAGGCCGTGCAGGTTCTGGTTGGGCACCACCTTGATGGCACCCGTGGGCGCGTCCTTGACAGCCTGGCCCGTGAAGGCGACGATCTCCACGGGTGGGTCCCCTGCCGCCCTCGTCAACTGGATGCGCCACGAGCCCGCATCGGGCACGGCGTCGAGTTCGTGCACGGCATCGGGACGCGTGACGTCCAGGATGCGCGGGGTGCCCGAAAAGCCCGAGAGGCGCAGCTCCATCGGGCCAGCGAGCCCGGCCGGGGTCACGAAGCGGAGCCATCCGTCCTTTGCGGCCAACCCCTGGTCGTAGAGGACCCGCACCCAGTCGAGAGCGGCCTCGGGCTCGTTGATCTGCGGAAACAGGCGAAGAGCCAGGTTCAGCGGCGCCCCGGCGGTCACCGCCTGCGTGAACGAGACCACGGTAGGCGAGGCCGACGCGAACTCCGCACCGTTCAGCGTGATCGATGGCGCCTGGCGTTGGGCCAGCACCACGCCGGCCGACTCGAAGGCGACCGTGGCCCTCGGATTCGACGCGATGGCTACCCGCGATTCGTACCGCACCGTGCCGGCGAGCATCCCCGGCATCACCACGCCCTGCAGGAATTCACGCGTCCCGCCGGACCGGATCGTGTTCGACATCCAGTCCTGGCCCGAGCCATGCTCCCGGCTCCATACCCTTTCTTCCACGTCCAGTACGAAGCGGCCCTCCACCTGCGTGAGGGCGGGAAGCCCCGTCGACCCCGGGAAGCTCGTCTTCTGCACCCTCAGGCCTCCGGGCGCCCCGAGCCGGACGAAGACCGCGTTGTGGGTCGAGAACGGGTGCACGTAGTGAACCCATGCGCCGCTGTCCAGCGACCACCCCGTCGGGCCCGCCGCGTGGAAGATCACCGCGTCGCCGGCATCGAAGCGTCCGTCGCCGCCTCCGGTGACCAGGACGGGATTCTCGGCCAGGTCTCCGTATCGCTCGTCCGAGTTCAGCGCGGGCAGGGGCTTTCCCCCGTTGCCGTAGACCCGGACGCCGTCGGGATCGATCAAGTCCGGATTGAGACCGGCCGCCTCCATGGTGGCGCGCGTGATGCGGTAGACGCCTTCCTTCTCGATGGGAATGCGCAGCACGGTGCCGTCGGCGAGCGCGCTCCGCGTGATCTGCAGATGCGGATTGTCCGCGGCAGAGTTCCTGCCCGCCACGCGCGGAAGGACCGCGGACGAGGCGACCTCGACCACCACGCGGGTGTGGCGCACCAGGGTCCCCGATGCCGCGTCGTACCGGAAGAGCGGCACCACCACCGAACCCGCAGGCGCCCTGCGGTACCACCCGATGCCCTCGACGCGGACTCCCGGATCCGGAAAGTCGCGAGCCGATGCCCCGGCCTCCAGCGGCACCGGCTCGAACTCGGAATCCACCGACAGGACGCGAACGGACGGCGGCACCGTGGAAGCCAGCCGGACCAGGCGGTCGGCGGCCACGAGCCCCGCGCCGAGGGTTACGAGATCATCCGGCCCGAGGGCCGCGACCCCGGCCGAGTCGAGGGCAGCGTGGAGCGGGCCGGGCCACGTGACGCGGAAAGTGAGCGTGGTTCGCGACCCCGACACGACCTCGTCCACGTCGACCGACTGCGCAAGCGCGCCCTCCCACGGCATCCAGACATAGATGCACAGTACGAGGATCCACGCTTTGACGCGCGTCGCGATCGGGTGGACTGGCATGCGGCTCCGGGTCATTTCACGAGCTTTGGGGAACGAATCCGGAGCGGATCCGCGGGTTCCGCGGTCAGTCGCCTTCTCCCGTTTCGAGGGCGGTCAGCCGCTCCTCGATCATGCGACGGACCTCCAGGAGATCCGCCAGGCGTGCCTCGATGAGCCCGTGGGCCGACGTCACGTCGGCAAGGGCTTCCGAAATGCCCTCGAGGTCCCCGAGCCGGACGAGTTCCTCGACGTATTGCACGTTCCCCGACGCCACCGCGAGCGGATTGTTCACGTCATGGTATATCGAGGCCAGGCGGGATCGCACCCGTCCCAGAAACGCGCCGTTGTCGAGGCTCTCCTGCGATTCCATTCGAACGCTCTCACTCGCATCGAGGGGTAACGGCGGAACCTACGCCCCCGCCGAACGGGCGTCAACCGCACGAAGTCACCGTTCGCTCAGGCGCGCGGGCTGCGCGAGATACGGACCCTGCTCGCCCGTCAGCACCTGGCCGGTTTCGACCGTCGCGTCATGCTCGAAGAACAGGGTCCAGCCCCCTTCGACGGCCCGGTCCAGGAACGACGTCTTCTCTTCGATCGTGACCAGGGGACGGATATCGTAGGCCATGCCCCATACGGGCGGCACGTGGGCG
>JAHEEH010000288.1 GCA_024640835.1 Bacteroidota bacterium | reverse complement strand
CTGACGCGACCCAGCTCCGCGAGTTCGGATTCGACCGTCTCGCGAGCGCCGGGCAGTTCTCGGATGCGAATGGGGTTCGTGACGCGCGTCAGCACGAGAAAGGCCACCGGGAGCCCGACGACGACGACCGGCAGCCCCACCTTGAGCCACTCAGCGAAGCCGATCGCCCGCCCGTATTCCTGCTCGAAGAACCCGGCCATCAGCACGTTGGGCGGCGTGCCCACGAGCGTCCCCATGCCGCCGATGTTGCATCCGTACGCAATGCCCAGGAGCAGCGCGACCGCGAACCGGTCGCGGGTCTCCGGGCCGCCTGTGCGCTCGGCCAGCGCCACGACCGAAATGCCCACCGGGAGCATCATCAGCGCCGTCGCGGTGTTGCTCACCCACATCGAGAGGACGGCCGCCGCCAGCATGAAGCCCGCCACCAGCGCGCGCGGGCTCGTCCCCACGCGCCGGATCACGTGGAGTGCGATGCGACGGTGGAGTGACCAGCGCTCCATCGCGAGCGCGATCATGAAGCCGCCGAGGAACAGGTAGATGACGGGGTCCGCGTACGGTGTCGTGGCCTCCCGGATGGAGCCGGCGCCCACGAGCGGAAGCAGCGCGATCGGGACCAGGGAAGTCGCAGGGATCGGGATCGCCTCGGTGATCCACCAGACGGCCATGAGGACCGCGATCGCCGCGACCCGCCAGCCGGGATCTGCCAGTCCTTCCGGAGCCGGCGCCAGCAGCATGGCCACGCAGACGACGGGGCCGGCGACGAGGCCGACCCACTTCCGCGTGTGGGCTCCATCCTGGACGGGGTCTGAATGATCCATGTCACGAAACGCGTGTCGTGGAGCGGGCATCCGACGGGAGCACCCGCGACGAAAGGTAGCGCCGGCGCGGGGCCCGTCAAGCGGCCCCGGAGGATTGTCCGGTCGTGCAATCCCCTACAGGACGTCGGGGCGAACGCGCTCGCAACCCGTCCTCCGAACGCCGTAAACAGGGTGGATCCACCTATCGCCGGTCTACGACATGAAGGCGCTCATGACCATGCTTCTCGCCACCGGGATGCTCGCAACAGCCGTCCAGGCCCAGCCGTCCGGCCCGAACCTGGCAGGCACCTGGATGGGAACCCTGAACGTGGGCATGCAGCTCCGGCTCGTGTTCCACGTCAGCGCGGATTCCTCCGGCGGATGGACGGCCACCCTGGACTCGCCCGACCAGGGAGCCATGGGCATTCCCATGGATGCCGTCGTCGTCAACGGCGACTCCGTACGCCTCGACCTCGCCGCCGCGATGGCCCACTACGAGGGCGTCGTAGCCGGACCGGACACGCTCGACGGCAAGTGGGTCCAGTCGGGCCGGGCGCTCCCGCTCCTCCTGGGGCGCACCGTCGGAACACCCGACTACAGCCGACCCCAGGAGCCCAAGCCTCCCTTCCCCTACACGGCCGTCGAGGTCACGTTCGAGAACCCCAGGGCCGACTCCGTGACGCTGGCCGGCACCCTCACGCTGCCCGAGGGCCCGGGCCCCTTCCCAGCCGTCGTCCTCGTGACCGGCAGCGGGGCGCAGAACCGCAACGAGGAACTGCTCGGGCACAAGCCGTTCCTCGTGCTGGCGGACCACCTGACCCGGACCGGCATCGCCGTCCTTCGTTACGACGACCGCGGCGTGGGCGGATCGACGGGACACTTCGCGGAAGCGACCAGCGAGGACTTCGCAAGTGACGCGCTGTCGGCCGTCGAATTCCTGGCTTCCCGGGACGATATCCGGCCGGATGCCATCGGTGTCGCGGGGCACAGCGAGGGTGGACTCATCGCGCCGATGGTGGCCGCGCAGTCGGACCAGGTCGGGTTCATCGTGCTGCTCGCCGGAACGGGCATGCGGGGCGAGCTCATCCTGTACGACCAGGGTGCGCTGATCCTCATGGCGAACGGCGCCACGGACGAGCAGATCGAGACGAACCGTGTCAACCAGGAACGCCTGTTCCACGTGGTCATGAACGAGCCCGATCCGGAGGCGGCGGCCGCCGAGCTCCGCCCCCTGATGGGCGAACGCATCGACGAGATGACCCCGGAAGAGCTCGAGCAGTCCGGCATCACGCCGGAAAACCGGGCGCAGGTGATCGAGCAGCAGATCTCGCAGATCAACGGGGCGTGGTTCCGCTACTTCCTCTCCTTCGATCCGGTCGACGTGCTCCGCAAGGTGAAGGTGCCGGTGCTGGCCATCAACGGCTCCCTGGACCTCCAGGTACCCGCAACGGCCAACCTGGCCGCCATCCAGGCGGCGTTGCAGGAAGCCGGAAACGAGCACGTCACGACCGTGGAGCTCGAGGGCCTCAACCACCTCTTCCAGACCGCCGTCTCGGGCAGCCCGACGGAGTATTCGTCCATCGAGGAGACCATGTCACCCCGGGCCCTCGGGACCATCTCGGACTGGATCGTGAAGACGACCGGTCTGGACAGATGACGGCAGACCCGCGACCCCGGGCCCGCGCCTGGTGCGCCCCGGTGTTGGCGAATCCCGTTGGGGAGGGCCTACCCCTGCCGGTGCCCGTCGCATGCGCGGCGCCGATGTGATACCTTTGCCCCTGCATCCACCCATCAGACCCGGACTCCCATGGAAGACTCGATGGACTCCCTGTACCTGACGCAGCTCTATCACGAGGCCCGGAAGAATACCGGGTGGATCAAGTTCATGGGCATCCTGCTCATCGTGGTGGGCATACCGGGCGCCCTCTTCCTCGTTGGCCTGCTCTACATCTGGCTGGGCATGATGCTGGTGCAGGCCGCGAACTCCGTGGAGCGCGGGGGTGAGGCCGGACTCCTCGTGTATATCGAGAAGCTCGGTACGTACTTCAAGGTCTACGCGATCATCACGATCGTGTCGCTGATCCTATCGCTCGCGTTCGTGGCGATCGCCCTCTTCATCGGCCTCAACTCGCTGCACGACGCCGGGATCTTCACCTGAGTCGAACGGCAGGGCCTGGAAGGAAGGCGGGGCGATCCGGCACGCGAAGAGATGGGGCGGCCTGGCACGGCATCGCGATTGGCCATGCCCTGGTGTGTCGGATGCGCAACGCCCTCGCGAGCAGCCGGCACGCGGCCGGCCTGTGGACGGAGAGCATCCGGCGTGCAGCCGGCACGTCCACGCCGTGCGCCCCAAACGAAACGTCCCGTGCCGGCTTGACCGACACGGGACGCTTCGACTCGAGCCGCTCCAGCGACCCGGGTGTCCGACGTAAGGGAGCGCGCGGGACCCAATGCGGGGGGAGGCCCCGCGCGCTTTGCCCCCTTACTTCAGCAGCTGCATCGTCCTGGTGACCGCACCGCCCGAGTACTCGAAGCGGTACAGGTACACGCCGCTCGGCAACTGACCGGCGTCGAAGGTCACGCTGTGCGTGCCCGCCGACAGCTGGCCGTCGACCAGCAGCGTCACCATCCGACCCAGCAGGTCATAGACCGCGACCCGGACGTGCGATGCCTCGGGCAGCGCCACCTGGATCGTGGTCGTCGGGTTGAACGGGTTCGGGTAGTTGCCCACCTTGAACTCGGAGGGAATCTCGATCGCGGCAGCGGCCGGCGAGTCCATCTCGCTCTGCGAACCGGTCTCGATGATCTCCTCTTCGTCACCCGCCTTCAGGCGAGCGAGCTCGTTGTCACCCTTCACTTCAGTCACATCGGCCTTGGCCGCCTGGACCTCGGTGGTGGCGTCGGCTTCGCCTGCCTTCAC
>JAHEEH010000287.1 GCA_024640835.1 Bacteroidota bacterium | reverse complement strand
TCCTCGCCTCTGCTCGTCACGTGGTGTCGCCGCGTCGGTCATTCCGACACAGCCGGGTGAACATATATCCGGTCGAGACCCCTTGCAACCCGGCAGGCCGTGGAAGCGCTTTCGTTCTCGACAGGTTCACGACCGGCGGCCGTATCTTCCGCGCCGTCCCCACAGCCATCGCAAGTTCGTGCAGATCGTCATCATCGGAGCGGGGGCCATCGGCTCCTCCGTGGCCCGCGAACTGGTCCTGTACGACGACGTGGAAGCCGTCCGCGTCGTCGATTCGCATTCCCGTGCGCTGCAGGATCTGGCCGAGAGACTGCCCGGCCCCAAGCTCCAGTCGTACCAGGTGGATGCGCGCGACCGGGCGGCGATCGCACCGATCCTGGGGGGAGCGGATTGCGTGGTCGGGGCGGGCTCCGGCCCCGTCGGTCCGATGCTGGCCTCGCTGGCCCTGGACCACGGTGTCCACTACTGCGACCTGGGAGGACCCGCCTCCATGCTCGGTGCGGAGCCGGCACTGGCGGATCGAGCCCGGGAGGTCGGCCGCTGGATCGTGCCCGGATGCGGGCTGGCGCCGGGCCTGGTCAACGTGCTCTGCCTTCACGGCATCGAGCAGTTCGAGTACGTCCACTCCGCTTCGATCCGGGTGGGAGATCTCCCGCTCCGGCCCGAGGGACCGTTCTATTTCCAGCTGGACTCTTCGCCCGACAAGCTGCTCGAGGACTACACGCAGTCCGCCCGCGTGATCGAGAACGGTGCACTGACCACGGTGGAAGCGCTCACGGGAGTGGAGTCCATCGACTTCGGAGACGGTTTCGGACACCTGGAGGCCTTCCATACGGCGGGCAGCCTCTCCCACCTGGCCGAGGACCTCGTCGGGCGCGTTCGCTTCCTGGACCACAAGACGGTGCATTGGCCGGGACACGCCTCCCGCATGCAGTTTCTGCTCGGCCTCGGATTCGGGGAATCCCGATCGATCGACGTGCGCACGCACCTGACGTACCGGGACCTCCTGGTCCGGCGCATGCGGCAGCGCCTCGCGCCCTCGGGACCCGACGTCGTTCTGGCCCGCGTGGTCATCCAGGGGACCATCGACGGACGGGACCGCACGCTCGTTTTCGGCATCCAGGAAGCCGCCGATCCGGCATCCGGCGATTCGGCCATGAAACGCTGCACGGCGGTGCCGGCGGCCGCGGTCGCCCGCCTGCTCGCTTCGGGCGCCGTTCCCGGTGCCGGCGCGGCGCCTCCCGAGACCATCCTGCCGGGGGGGGCGTTCCTCGAGACGGTCCGCAGTCGTGGCATCCACGTGCGCGAGCACTGGCTCGACGGCCACGTGCCGGCAAGCGAGGCGGCTCCGGGGTGATCAGGATTCCGTGGCGGTCCCGTAGGCCCGGATCACGGCCCCGGACGGAAGCAACGACCCCGGCCGTGCGCAGTCGAGGCACAGCCGGACCACCGTCCCGGCCCGGACGCCCGGCGTTCCGTCCTCGTCGAACAGGATCGTGGACGGCGCAACGGCGCGCGCGGTGATGCCCTGCCCCGCCAGCTCCCGTGCCGCGGACTCCACGATGCGGATCACGCCGGCCTTCGCGGCGGAGTAGGCCGACTGGCCTGCCGCGCCCCGGTCCGCACCCTGCATGGACGCCACGGCGACGAGACTGCCGCCCTCTCCCGCCCCCATGAGGCGCGCGGCCTCGCGGAAGCAGAGAAACGTGGACAGGAGATTCACGCGGACGAGATGCTCCCAGGCCTCGGCCGACGTGTCGAGAAGAGGGGTCGCCGCCCACGCGCCGACCGTGTGGACCAACGCGTCCACGCGGCCCCACTGCTCCGCGATCTGCCGGAATCCGCCGCGAACCGACGACTCGTCCGTGACGTCGCACGGGTAGGAACGCACCTGCGAACCGGGCCCTACGGGTACGAGACGCGCCTCGGCACCCGTGCGGACCAACGCGGCGACCTGTGCTCCCTCCTCCTCGAGCGCGCCAGCAACCAATCGCCCCAGGCGGCCCGCTGCGCCCGTCACGACGACCACCCGACCCCCGAATCCTGCAGCATCCATGACATCGTAGAGGGTTTCGATCCCGACACCGTATGATCGGCAAGGAGTGCTCCGACGGCAAACCCGCCGCCGGCTCGGACGCGGAACGGTCTCCGCGACCGCGAACAAAAGTACGGCCGACCTGTACGGAATGTCCCGGGCCGTGAAAAGGCACCGGTTTCGAACCTTGAAGAGGCCTCCCGGCATATGTAGCTTGCAGCCGGTACGGCCCGGGATACGTCCCTACTGCCGGATCGACCGGTTCCGCCGCACCACACACGCAATCCGAACGCCGCTCCGCTCGTCACCGCTACCGACCGATCCACTCATCCGTTACCGGACGGCCTGCTGACTCCAGACGCGGAACGCCTTCGTGCCCCGGGACCACTCCGATCCGATCCTCCCGGTCGACGCTCCCTGTCGGCCTGACGTGACCGTACGCGCCCGATCCGGCGCTGCGGGACCGGCCCGCACGCTCGCGGGCCTGGTCGCGTTCGCGATGGCCGTCACGATGGTGCTGGTGGGTCGCGCGTCTCCGGATCCGGATCCCTCCCGGGTGTACCGCTGGCGCCAGGCCGCTGCGGCGGATACGGATACGGTGGCGGTCCCGCCCCCCGACTTCGCCGGCGTGGCTCCTGCGGACACGGACTCCGTGGCCGTGGACGCGGAGGGTCGCAGCGCGGTGCGCAGGGCGATGCTCCAGAGCCTGCTCGTCGCGCGCGCCGACACGGACAGCGTGGCCGTGGCCCTCGACTCGCTCGCCGCCGATTCCGCCGTGGCGGATACGGGGCGTGTTCCGAGCTACCTCCCCCGCTGGAAGGACCAGTGGGCCGCCCGATACGGGACCAGGCGGAATCGCCCCCTCGGTGCGAAGTTCGGCAACTACTGGAGGCAGACGGTCGAGTTCGACACGACCGCCCTCACGTTCCAGGTGCACGAGCAGGTGGGCGGAGAGGACGTCCGTTACCCGGTGACCTACGACATGGAGACCTACCGGTCCCGGCGCATGGCCTCCGACATGAATCGGAACTGGAGGGCCCTGGTCACCCAGCGGACCCGCCAGATGCTGCAGCAGAACCGGGGCGGGCTCGGATTCAACATCGTCGTGCCGGGCGGGCGTCAGAGCGCGTTCACGACCATTTTCGGCAAGCCCTCGGTGGACCTCCGGGTCAACGGCCAGGCGGACATCCGGGCCGGGTTCAACTACCGCAAGAGCGACCAGCAGGTGGCCATCACGGGGCGGGCTACCCAGGTCGACCCGGACTTCAAGCAGGACCTGCGACTGGGCATCAACGGCACGATCGGCGACAAGCTGCGGATCGACGTCAACTACGACTCGCAGAACCAGTTCGACTACCAGAACCAGCTCAAGCTTCAGTACACCGGGTACGAGGACGAGATCATCCAGTCGGTCGAGGCCGGAAACGTCTTCCTGCAGACCCCGTCATCGCTGATTCGCGGCGGGCAGAGCCTGTTCGGCATCAAGAGCCAGTTCCAGATCGGCGGCGTGAACCTCACGACGGTGATGAGCCAGCAGGAAGGCCAGTCGAACTCGCTCAACATCGAGGGCGGCTCCGAGGCCACGAACTTCGACCTCAAGCCCACCGACTACGACGAGGCGCTCCACTTCTTCCTCTCCTACTACTTCCGCAATCGTTTCGAGGACGCCCTGTCGGATCCGCCGAA
>JAHEEH010000286.1 GCA_024640835.1 Bacteroidota bacterium | reverse complement strand
CTGGGGTCGGCGATCAACCTGCTCGATATCCGGAAGATCGTGGTGGGAGGCGGTTTGTCGGCCGCCGGAGACTTCATCCTTGACTCGGCACGGCGCACGGTCCGTCATTTCGTGACGCCGGCGCTGCACGAAGGCATCGAGATCATTCGCGAAACACGCGGCAACGAGGTCGGTATGCTCGGAGCGGCGCATCTCGTATTCCAGTCTCTCGATGACCTCAAGGAGGCCCCGCACGCCTGATCGCCGCCTTTCCCGAGGCTGGAGCGGATCCCTGCGGGGCGCCGTCTTCGGGGTGCTTTGCCTGTCGTTTCCGCTTGTGGCTCTCGCGCAGTCCGGAGGCGGCGCGGATCGACCCGTCCACTTCACGGCACGCGATTCCCTGGTCGTCTCGCTGCAGACCGACGAGGGCGACCTGGGGCGGCTGTACGGGAGCTCCGTGGTCGATTATGGAGAATCGAAGCTCGAGGCGTGGAGAGTGGAGATCCTCTTCGACCGGGAAGAGCTCCGCGCCGATGGCCTCCCCTCGGACACCGGGCTGGTCGGTGGTCCCATTTTCCGGCAGGGCGACGAGACGTTCAACGGCGAGCGCCTGGCGTTCAACCTGCGCACCGAACGTGGGCGCGTGATCGGCGCGCGCACCGCCATCGAGGAGGGGTTCATCCGGGCGGACGTCGTGAAGGCCACCGAGGACAGCACACTCTTCATCCGGAACGGCGTGTACACGACGTGTCCCTGCGTGGACGATCCCTCCTACTCGCTCCGGTCCTCGAAGATGAAGATCGTCAACCGGAAATGGATCTACACCGGGCCGATCCAGCTCTACCTCTACAACATTCCCACACCCCTGTGGCTTCCCTTCGGTTTCCTCCCCGCCACGGAAGGCCGGCGAAGCGGACCCCTTCCCCCCTCCTACGGAGAGGACGAATTCGGATTCTACCTCAGGGATTTCGGCTGGTATTTCGCGCTGAGTGACTACGTCGATCTGCAACTCCAGGGGAGCCTGTGGACGCGGGGGAGCCTCGAGGTCAAGGCCCTGTCGCGGTACCGGAAGCGATACAGCTACGACGGGCAGCTGCAGGTGAGTGCTGGCCGGTTCCGCAGCGGGGAGAAGGGAGATCCGGACTTCTCCATCCGAAAGACGGGATCCGTCCGATGGACGCACCGGCAACCCATTTCCCCGACCGCGAACTTCGACGCCAACGTAAACCTGTCCACGTCCGGTTACCTCCGCGGCGTGTCACAGGATTACGATGACCGGACCCGGCAGACCATCCAGTCGAGCGCCCGATTCTCGAAACGGTGGGGAAGCCGCAGCCTGACGGTGAACGCCAGCCAGCGCCAGGTGGTCGAGTCCGGCTCGGTGTCGATGACCTTCCCCTCCCTGTCCTTCTCCCAGAATGCGTTCAAGCCCTTCCAGCGATCGGAGCGGGCCCCGGGCTCTTCGGAACGCTTCTACGAGAAACTGACCGTCAGCTACTCGCTGTCGGCCGACAACCGCTACGACTTCACCCGACGCACCGACGAGGCCCTCCTGGCCGCGGGAGATACCGCGGCCGTTTCCTTGAACTGGATCGACGCCCTGCTCTCCCAGTCCGATTTCGAGCGGGCCACCGGCAAGGAGGAGCGGTTCGCCTTCCGGGCCACGCACCGGGTGCCAATCTCCGCCCCGTTCTCCGTGAACCGGCTTCCGCTGCTGGGATCCTTCCGGATGAACCTCTCGCCGAGCGTGTCCTATACCGAGGACTGGTTCGTGCGGACCGAGCGGCGCGAGGTCGTCGAAACGGAGTCGGGAACGTCGGTCGTGTCCCGGAGCGTTCCGGGGTTCTTCGCGCTGAGGCAGTACACGGCCAGCCTGTCGGCGAGCAGCGTCTTCTACGGCATATTCCCGCTCCGCGTGGGTCCGTATTCCGGTCTCCGGCACACCGTGAAACCGTCCCTGGGTTTCGGGTACCGGCCCGACTTCGGGGAGAGCCGCTGGGGATACACGAGAGCCTATGTCGTGGACAGTACGGGTGCCGAGAAGGTCTACAACATCGTCAACGGGGTCCAGGGCGGCGAGCAGCAGAGCCTGACCTTTTCCCTGAACAACACGTTCGAGACACGACGTCTCCCGGAAGACTCGACCGCGGCAGGTGCCAGGAGCAGGACCGTGAAGCTCCTGGACCTGAACCTGTCGAGCAGCTACAACCTGGCGGCGGACTCGAACGGTTTCCAGACCATCAATCTGACGGGCCGCACCCGTCTCTTCGGCCAGGTCGACGTCGATTTCCGATCCACGTTCTCACCCTATCGATTGTCGGAGACGGGTGGCGACCTCAACGAGTACGCATTCGCCTGGAGCTCACCTCTCGGGCGGCTGACCAGCGCCAACCTCACGATCCGAACGTCGCTCCGCAGCGGGACGCAACGCGGGGCTGGCAGGCCACTCACCACGTCCCGGGCCGGCTTCGCACCCGAGGGGTCGAACCCGTTCGACGCGATCGACCCGATACTGCAGCAGCCGTACGGTGGCGAGGGCACGGATTTCTCGATTCCGTGGTCCCTGTCGCTGGATCTCACGTACGGCATCACCCGGTACAGGGGAATCCCGGATCGCCGCGCCATTCTCAACACGTCGTTCGACTTCTCGTTGACTCCGAACTGGAAGATCACCGGCCGGTCGGGGTACGACTTCGAGCAGGGTCGCGTGGTGACCACCAACCTGGCGATCGCCCGCGATTTCTCCTGCTGGCAGATGGCGCTCACCTGGATCCCGTTCGGCGACTACCAGTCCTGGGGGTTCGACCTGCACGTCAAGAGCGGCCATCTCCGGGACCTGCTCCGACTGCGCCAGCCCAAGTCGGACGTCCGGGGACGGTTCGGCTCCATGTGACGGGGTTGGCCCCGGATTTGCTCCTGTGGACGGCAGCCACACGCAACGCCAACACGCCGGGTCTGGTCCGACGCCGCACCCGGTTTTTCCGCCCGCCCGGTCAAATTTTCCCCTCATGCCGGTTTCTCCTTCCCATTCCAGTCCCGGCACGCTGACCGGGAAGCCGTGCTCCTTCGAGCCGTGGACGGACGTCGACATCGTCGCCGCCATCCGCTACGCGGTGCGCCTGGCCCTGCCCTGCTTCGAGGTGGCGTGCGAGGCCCATGACGGCATCGCCATCCTGCACGGCGTGGCGATGGACAACTACGATCGCCTGCAGGTGCTGGACATTGCCGCAGACCTACCGGGCGTGCGGCACGTGATCGACCGTCTGACCGTCCAGGAGGAGCCGGTGCCGTTCGGTTCCAGGTGGACCGCACGACCCAGGGTCAACAAGGCGGCCTGAGCCCTAGGACGGATCCAGCGCCCAGGAATCGCCTACCTGCCTGAAGCCGAGGCGCCTGTACCACCGGGATGTCCCGTCGTCCCGAACCAGGATCCGCGTGCCCCGGCACCGGTCCACGACGCCCTGGACGAGGGCCCGCCCAATGCCGAGGCCCTGCACGTCGGGCTCCACCGCCACATCGCATACGTACGACACCGCCACGCCATCGGTAAGCACTCTCGCGATGCCCACGAGCCGCCCGTAATGCCATGCGGTCAGGACGAGCGAAGAGCGCTCGAACATGGCCCACACGTTTTCGGGCGAATCTGCCCGGGGGGTCAACGGAGCACGCCGGTAGAGCGTGGTGATCCTCGCAGGGATCAGCCCCTCCAGCCCTTCGCGGATGTGCAGGTTCTCGATCATGGGCC
>JAHEEH010000285.1 GCA_024640835.1 Bacteroidota bacterium | reverse complement strand
CCGGTCGTGTACGGCTCTTCCCAGCCCGACGGGATGATGTCCACGCCGAACTCCTGCTGGGCCGCTTCGATGTTGAACGCGAGGAAGTACTTGTACGGCAGGACCGTCTCGGGCAGCCGGGTGATGTCGATGTACCCCTCGTAGGTCACCTCGCCCGGGACCTTCTCGAGCAGACAGCGCTCGAACGGCGTCGTCTCCGAGCAGCCCCAGCCGTTGAACTCGCCCTTGACCATCAGCGAGTCGCCGCGGCCCGCGTCGAACACCCCGATGGCCTGGAGCGGGGTCAGGTCCACGTTGAACGTGACGAACGCCGTCGTGGGCAGTTCACCGAGCGGCTTCGTGTTCGCGAAGTACACCCAATGGAGCGTCGTGTCCTGGGCCGGCACCGTGAACGTGCGGTCCGAAATGCCGTCCTCCCATCCCACCCCGCCGTTGTTCGTGATGAACTTGTAGGCCTGGGTCTGTCCGATCGCGGCGGCCGAATAGTAGCCCACGCCCGAGAAGATGTCGTATCCGGGCTTGGACTTGTCCGTCGCCTCCCGCTGCAGCTTGACACCCGAGTTGGCTCCCCACTGGAGCTGGGAGGCGCCGCCCATCGGGTCTCCGGCCACGAGCAGCTGGTCGGCATCGGTGCGGGTGTACTTGCCGACCGCGCCCTCGGTGTTCGCGAACACGCGGAACCAGACGGCGACGGAGTCACCGCCCGGGACGCGGTACGGCCGCCAGTCGTACTCGCCTCGGTCACCGGACGCGCCACGGTACTCCCGCTGCGACTCGAAGAAGTGCACCGTGAGCGTGGTGTCGTTCGTGCCGGGCTCCAGGACCGGGTTCGGGTCTGCCTCCCAGCCCTCGCCAATCGGTGGGTTCTGTGTCTGCTGCGACCAGAACTTGAACATGAGCTTCAGGTCGTTGTTGACCGGGCCCGTTACCGCCCAGTAATCACCGCCGATGTTGACCGGCTCGATCGTGGAAGCGCTGCTCCAGTCGATGACGTCGCCGAGAGCGTTGATCGTGTAGGGTGCCACAAAGCCGTTGCCGTCCGGATCGGCGGCGCCGCGGACTTCGATGAAGTCCATCGTGCTCGTCGTATCCGCAGTGGACGCCATGTTCAGCACGAGCGTGACGATGCGCTGCGCCTGTGCAGTGCCCGTCATCCCGAGCAGGAACACGACGGCCATGAGCCATCGGCCCAGGGTCGTAGAGGTGTGCATGGATGCTCCTCCTTTGGTTGGTGAAGTGATCAGGTTTGTTATCAGGATCGTCTGGGCCGCAGGGTGCGGCACGTACGGTGGATGTTCGTTCAGAATCGAACCGACAGCGTGAGCCGGTTCACGTCCTCAAAATACTCCTGCCGCTCGTATGCGTAATCGAAGGCCACGTTGAGCGGCGCGAATCGGTACCGGAGCCCCGCGCCCAGCGTGAAGGAGCGCACGGGGTCGTTCATCAGGATTTCCGAGTACCCGCCCCGGACCATGACCAGGTCGTTCATCAGGCCCAGCTCGGCGCCGACGTTCAGGTACTGCTCGCTGTTGTTCGGATTGAGGGCTTCGACCGCCAGCGTGAGCCGGGTGCCCGCCTGCTGGATCACCTCCCCGGCGATACCGATGCGCATCACGAGGGGGAGATCAAACTCGTCCGTCTTCAGGAGCGCGCGGTTGCTCTCGTTGTTGCCCCGGTTCGAGGGGTCGATGTCGACGCGCACGAGCAGGTCGTCTCCGCCCATCTGCATCTTGGTTCCGAAATTGGAGATAGACGCTCCCAGCCGGATACCGTAGAACGGGGTGACGAACTGCGTTCCGACGTCGAACGCCGTGCCCGACGCCGTGGAATTCCAGATCCGCTCCTGGACCCTCTTCACCGACCCGCCGATCGAGAAGCGATCGGTCAGGGCCCGGGCGTAGCTCAGCGCGAAGGCGTACGAGGCGGCGTCGAACGTCTCGCCGGTTCCGTCCTGCTGGGTGACCGTCGTGACCTCCATCTCCGGAGTCCGCATGGACGTCACCCCGATCCCGACGCGGCCCTCGCCGATCGGCAGCACCACCGCGATGAAGTTGAAGTCGATCCCGGCAAGCCACTGGGCGTATTCGCCGGTGAAGGCGGCGCCGTCGATGTGGGCAAGGCCCGCCGGATTCCAGTAGATCGCGGTCGGATCGTCGATGAACGCGGTCACGGCGTTCCCCATGCCCGTGGCCCGGGCGCCCACGGGAATGCCGAGAAAGTCGGCGGCCGTGGTACCCCTCTTGGTGACCTCGCGCGTCGACGTGTCGAACTGCGCCGTCGCCGTCATGGTGGACCCCAGAACCAGCGCCGCGAGTGTCAGAATCGTCTTCTTGAACATCGTCATGCCTGTCGGGCTACTTGATGATGGCGAGCGTTCCCGTCTTCTCGCCGATGCCGGGCGCCTGCACGTGGTACAGGTAGATGCCGTACGAGACGGTCAGCCCCTCTTCGCTCTCCAGGTTCCAGTCGAGCGTCCCGTCCATCAGGTTCGCGGCCGCATACGGATCCTCCGGATAGTCGTTGGATCCGTAATCGCGATACAGGGTGCGCACCAGGCGGCCGGCCACGGTGAAGATCCGGATCGTCGCCTCGGGCGGGAGGTGCGTGAACTTGATCAGGCGCGGTCCGCGACCCGTCGAGAACGGATTGAGCGGCTCCATCTGGTTGGTCACCACGTAGGGGTTCGGCACGACGCGGATCATCGACAGCAGGGAATCCGGGTTGGCGGATTCGGCCGTGGTCGGTCCGCTCACGGTGAACTCGAACACGTCGGTCGAAAGGAACGGCTTGCGGGTGATGATGTCCGCCACGTCGCCCTCGACCGGATTCCGGTTCTGCTGGAAGACGAAGTTGAGCCCGATCTTCCAGGTCAGGATCTTTTCCCCGCCGTCGTCACCCACCTTGGTTTCGACCGGAAGGATCAGGTCCGTCTCGTTCTTGGGCGGATCGGCCGAGAACGTGGCGGGCAGCGTGGACGTCGCCGAGACGAAGTCGGAGCCCGTCAGGTCCCAGAACGCGTAGTCGATCGGGACTTCCGTGCCGTCCGGGTTGACGCGGAAGAGCAGGACGTTCGTTGGACGGGACGGCAGGGTGACGGTCCGGCGAACCTGGGCCTGGACCGACTGCCCCTCGCCCGGACCCACGACCTTGACCCGGTAATCGGCCGGATTCCGGAATCCCTTGGTGAATCCCGCCGCGACGTACGGACTCATCGTGATCGGGAAGATGTCCGCGGCCGTCTTCCATCCGCTCAATCCGGAGCTGACCAGCACGAACGGCTCCGGGAAGAACTGGAGCGCGAATCCGAAGGGATCGCCGAACCGATCGAATATCGGGAACTCCGCGCCCGACCGCCAGGCTTCCGACCGGACGAGCACCGTGTCCGCCGTGGACAGATCGACGAGGGAGAAGTTCTTGGTCGTCAGCGTATCGGCCGTCACGCGGTCCCCCACGAGCAGCGTGTCCTCGAAGACGATGCGATAGCGTGTGCCGTCGCGTACGGCTCTCGGGTCCAGTATCGAATAGCCCAACCGGCTGCTCGTGGTGCCCTCCACCCGGTCGATCGAGTTGATCCGGGCATCCACGGCGCCGCCCGCCGAGGCGACCGGCTTGATCCGTACGACGTTTCGGCCCGTGGTGATCGTTCCATCGGCCAGCCGCTGGATCCGGATGGGCGTCTCGGTCGGCGGAATATTGTCGATGGCCGACCCGTAATCGTACGCCGTCACG
>JAHEEH010000284.1 GCA_024640835.1 Bacteroidota bacterium | reverse complement strand
GGAGAGCGACTTCGACCTGCTCGTGTTCTCGGCCCGCACGTTGGAGGAGGTGGACATCCAGCTGGATCGTGCGCTCGCCAAGGGGCGCAGCGCAGGCGTCCTGCTGTTTTCGAGCCCGATGGATTCGGACCGGGCACGGCAGATCGAGGCCTCGGGACAGCCGGTGACGCTCGTCGACGAGACGCACCCGTCATTCGACGCCGTGTCGACCGACAACCACCGGGGCGGGCACCTGGCGGCGCAGCACCTGGCGGAGACCGGAGCGCGGCGGATCGCCCTCATCATGGCCCGTCCCGAGTCGATTCCGGCACGCGATCGTCACGACGGATACCGCGAAGCGCTCGAGGAACACGGCTTGCCGTACGACGAGCGACTGGTCGTCGTGTCGGAAGACCCCGCGTACCACGGCTATTCCGAGGCGGCGGGGCACGACGCGATGAGGCGGCTGTTGCGGTCGGGAAATCCGCCCGATGCCGTCTTCGCAACCTCGGACGTCCAGGCGCTCGGCGCCCTTCGCGCCCTGCAGGAGGTCGGCCTGAGGGCGCCGGAGGATGTTCGCGTGGTCGGCTTCGACGACATCATGATCAGCCGCCATCTGGGTCTGACGACCATTCGGCAACCCATGTACGAGATGGGGCGGCTCGGCGCGGAGAAACTGTTCGCCCGGATCGACCATCCGGACCACGAAATATCCCACACGGTGCTGAGCCCGCGTCTCGTGGTAAGGCATTCGTCGGAAACCGTTCACCCACCGAGCCGGGTGGCCTCTTGAGTCGCATCGTCCCCATCGCGCTCCTCCTGCTGCTTCCGGTCGTGGCCGGTTGCCGCGTCGGAAGCAGCCCGGTCATCGCCGAGGTGGGAGACCATGCCATCGCCTGGGACGACTACCGCGACGCCTATATCGATTACCTGGTCACGACCGGTCTGCCGGACGAGCCGTCGCGCCGCACGGGCTTCCTGGAGCGCCTCATTTCGATGCAGCTCATCCGTCTCGACGCCGCGGACAACGGGCTGGTCGATGGGGACGCGTGGAGCGACGCGGAGGAGAGGGCGCGGCGGCGTCTCCTGGTCGACGCGTGGATCGCCGAGGCGGCGTGGGACACCCTGGTGGTGGACGATGCCGAGCTCGAAGAGCTGTTCTCGCGGGTGAACACCCAGGTCACCGCACGTCACCTGTACGCGCCCACCCGGCAAGAGGCGGAGCGACTGGCGGGGCGCATCGCCGCGGGCGAGCGCTTCGAGGACCTCGCGCGGGAGGTGTTCTCCGACCCGGTCCTCGCGGAGAACGGGGGTTCTCTCGGGACGTTCGGTTTCGACGAGATGGATCCCGCGTTCGAGGAGGCCGCGTTCGCCCTGCCTCCCGGCCAGGTGTCCGGGCCCGTCCGCACCTCGCAGGGGTGGTCGATCATCCGGGTGGACGACCGCTTCACCAGGCCCCTCGTGACGATGACCGAGTTCGCGACGCGTCGGCCGCTGCTGACCGCCTTCGTGCTGGACCGGGAGCGGAAGCTGGCGCGCCGCCGTCTCGTCGACGGGATGCTCGTCGAGACCGCGCCGCGGATCGACCCCGTCGAGGCGGACCGGCTGCTGTCCCTCCTGGGTCCGGGCGTGACCCGGGACGAGGACGCGGGCGTCGATGCCGATGCCGTTCTCATCCGGTACACCGACGAATCCGGCGAAGGGACCTGGACGGTGGGCGAGTTTCTCTCGGCCGCCCGGTACACCGACCCGGACCAACGCCGTTCGGTTCGGGACCGGCCGACCCTGGAGGCGTTCGCGACGGGCTTGCTGGTGCGGGACCTGATGACGGAGCGTTCCCGGCGAGCGGGTCTGGATCGCTCCGATCGTTTCGCGCAGGCCCTCGATGCCGCCATGGACGAGTGGCTGTACGAAAAGGGATACGAGCGCATCGCCGAATCCGAGCCCATTCCGGAGGACTCGCTCCGCGCCTGGTTTGCACGGAATGCCGGGGACTTCAAGATCCCGGAGCGCGTGGTGGTACGCGAGATCGTGACGGTGAGCCGGGAAACCGCCGACTCGATCCGCACGGCGCTCGGGACCCGCTCGTTCGACGAGCTGGCCCGGAGACATTCCGTCCGCGCCGCGTCGGCCGGATCGGGCGGGGCCCTCGGACCGCTGTCCAGGGCGGACCTGGGGCCGCTCGCCGATCGCGTGTTTTCCGCGCCCGAGGGCGCCGTGCTGGGTCCGATCCCGGTCCCCGGATTCCATCTGCTGCTCGAAGTCGGACGTCGTGAGGCGTCCCGTCCCGCCACGTTCGACGAGGCCCGTGACGACGTCGTGGCGCTCTTTCGCCTCGAGCATCGCGACCGCCTGGTCACGGAACGCGCGGCACGGCTGCGCGAACGGTATGCAGTCCGCTACGCGGACGTGGACCTTTCGTCGTTTCCGCTCCGGGAGGAGCCCGTTGTTTCATCCTGATCGCCTTCACCCATGCGCAAGATCTGGACCGCACTCCTACTCGTCGCCGCGCTCTCGTACGGAAGCGCCGTGGCCCAGTCAGGCAAGATTGCGGGTCGCGTCGTGGACGCGGCGACCGGCGAGCCCCTACCGGGCGTCAACGTGGTCATTGCCGGCACCCTGCAGGGCACCGCGACAAATCTGGACGGCGAGTTCGTGATCATCGGCGTACGACCGGGCTCGTATGCCATCCAGGCATCCTTCATCGGGTACTCGCCGCAACGCCAGGAAGGCGTGCGCGTGAACCTGGACCTCACGACGACGGTGGATTTCAACCTCCGGGAGGAGATCATCCAGGGCGAGGAAATCGTGGTGACGGCCGAGGCGGAGCGGGTCCGGAAGGACGTCACGTCCTCGGAAGCCCGCGTCACCTCCGAGACCCTGGACCGCCTTCCCGTGACCGAACTGGGCCAGGTGCTCGAAGTGCAGGCCGGCATCACCAACCGCGGTGGTCTTCACGTCCGGGGCGGGCGATCCTCCGAGGTCATGTACATGGTGGACGGCGTCCCGGTGACCGACAGCTATGACGGCTCGAGGTCCGTGCAGCTCGAGAACGACGGCATCGAGGAGCTGCAGGTGATCTCCGGGACGTTCAACGCGGAGTACGGCAACGCGATGTCCGGTATCGTGAACGTGGTGACGAAGGAGGGCTCCGGAGACCGGTACGAGGGATCGGTCAAGCTGTACACCGGCAGCTACCTCGTGTCCGGCACGGGCGGCGAGGACATGCTGCGCGGCACGAACGTGGCGGACTACACGAAGGCGGGAATCCAGTACCGCGACGTGGATCCGTACTCGTACCTGTCGCTCGATCCGACGCACTTCAAGAACGCCCAGGTGGCTGTCGAGGGGCCGATCCTCGGCGACCGCCTGACCTTCTTCGCCCTCGGGCGCTATTTCTCGAACGACGGGTGGCGGTACGGCGCGCGGATCTTCGAGACCGACGGCACGGCCGGCGACTCGTCGCTGGTCCCGATGAACAACTTCGAACGGTACTCCTGGCAGGCCAACCTCCGGTGGCGACTGAACCGGAAGATGATCGTGAACCTGATCACGCTGGGTCAGTCATCCGAAAGCCGCAATCCCAGCGATTACCGCCGGTGGTCACCCGACGGCCGCTCCTTCTCGTACAACGACGGCCTGGATGCCAAGGTCAAGTTCACCCACCTCCTGAGCGCCACGACGTTCTATGAATTCAACGTGGCCACGTTCAGGACCAAGTGGACCTCCTATCGCTACGAGAACCCGTTCGAC
>JAHEEH010000283.1:3164-3733 GCA_024640835.1 Bacteroidota bacterium | reverse complement strand
GACCTCCTGCTCCATCAGGGCGATCATCTCGTGCGGGACACCGGGGAGCACGTACAACTGCCCCCACCCCGTCTCCCCCCTGCATCCGTGTCTCAATCCCGACGCCGTTCCAACCGGATTGGGGAGGGCATCGAAACCCTCCGGAATCAGGGCCTGCGAGCGGTTGGTCTCCGGCATCGCGATTCCGCGGCGGGCGAACCGTGCCTTCACTCGCTCATACTCGCCCTCGTGCAGTCGCAGGGAGACTCCGTAGAGATCGCAGAGGGCGGTGCGGGTGACGTCGTCGTGCGTCGGTCCGAGGCCTCCCGTAACGAGGACGAGGTCGCTCGAAGCCAGACCCTCCTGCAACACCGCCCGGATGTCATCCGGGGCGTCCCGAACGGTGACGGCCCGGTCGACGGTGACTCCGAGCGCCGTGAGCCGCTCTCCCATCCAGGCGAGGTTGGTATTGACCACCTGGCCGATCAGCAGCTCGTCACCGACCGTTACGATCCATGCGCGCATGGGCCTAGTCCCTCACGGCTTCGGACCACGCACGGGGGTCGGCATGCCAGGCGCGGAGCGACCGT
>JAHEEH010000283.1:0-3154 GCA_024640835.1 Bacteroidota bacterium | reverse complement strand
GTCGTCCACGCCGCCCGACCGCTCTGCTGCCGCGAGCAGATCCTCGAACGAAGTCAGGATGTGCACGTCCAGTCCCTCGGCGCCGAAGGCGGCATCCGCCTCGGGAAGGCCGTAAGAGAAGATGGCAAGCACGGCGGAGACGGCGGCTCCGGCTTCGCGCAGGGCGCGCACGGCCGAGATGGACGACATGCCCGTCGAGACCAGGTCTTCCACCAGCACGACGCGACTGCCGACATCCAGCGGGCCCTCGATCCGTCGGGCCTTGCCGTGCTCCTTGGCGGCGGACCGCACGTATACCATGGGGGCATCCAGCCGATCGGCCAGCCAGGCCGCGTGCGGAATGCCGGCCGTAGCCGTTCCGGCCACGACATCCGGACGGAGACCCCGGCCGGCCAGCACGGCTGCGAATCCGTCCACGATGTGTCTGCGTACCGCCGGGTGGCCCAGCGTCATCCTGTTGTCGCAGGCCGGTGCATGCTCAGCGTTCATGCCGCGGGACGAAGAAGTAGGCGGCGCCGGTCACGACCGTGGCGGCCACGGTGGCGACCAGGAGCGCCGAGATGAAAACGCTGTACAGCACGCTCGACGCGGGTCCGGCGACGACGGACGGCATCCGCTCCAGGAAGAGCAGGAAGAGAACGAGGATGAGGAACGTGAGCTGGAACGCCGTCTTGATCTTGGCCGCGCCGGACGTCCGGAGCGGTCGCCCCGCCTTCACGGCGCGCGAGCGGAGGAGGGTGACCGCCACGTCGCGCAGCGCGATCAGCGCCACGGCCCACCACGGAACGAGATCGGGCCACCGGACGGCCATCGTGATGAACGTACCCAGCACGAGGACCTTGTCGGCGAGCGGGTCGAGGAACTGTCCGAGCCGCGTATCCACCTCGTAGAGGCGGGCCACCTTCCCGTCCAGCCAGTCGGAAATGGACGCGGCGACGAAGAGGAAGAGGGCCCAGCCCCGCGCAAACCCGGTGTCCACGAAGAGCAGCGCCAGCACGGCTGGCGTGATCAGGATGCGGACGATGGTAAGCGCGTTCGGGACGTGTTTCATCACCGGGCGTCGGCGGACGTCGCGCAATATACGGTCTGCCTCCGCGTCGCGTCCGCCTGCAAATCATGCAGACCCTTCACCCTGCAAGGCTCGAATTCCGGGCCCTGCGTGCACGCGTCCTGTCACATTGTCGGGCCGGACACTTGGGCATCGTTCTTGCGCACGCGCTGTGTGCGCGGCCGGCGTCTGCAGGCCGTCCCCCCAATAGAAACCTGTTCAAGAGCATCCTGGCATGGGAAAGATCATTGGAATCGACCTCGGCACGACGAACTCGGTCGTGGCCGTCATGGAGGGCGGTGAGCCCACCGTCATCACGAACTCGGAAGGCGCGCGGACGACCCCGTCCATCGTAGCGTTCAAGAAGGACGGCGAACGGCTCGTCGGTGCACCGGCCAAGCGACAGGCCATCACCAATCCGGCGCACACCGTCTCCTCCATCAAGCGTTTCATGGGGCGCCAGTACGGCGAGGTGGCCACCGAGATCGGCGAGGTCCCGTACACGGTCGTCCACGGTGAGAACGATACGGCCCGCGTCAAGATCGACGACCGCGTGTACACGCCGCAGGAGATCTCGGCGATGGTCCTGCAGAAGATGAAGCAGACGGCCGAGGATCACCTGGGCGAGAAGATCACGGAAGCCGTGATCACGGTGCCCGCGTACTTCAACGACGCACAGCGCACGGCCACCAAGGAGGCCGGCGAAATCGCGGGACTGAAGGTCCGGCGCATCATCAACGAGCCCACGGCCGCCGCGCTCGCCTACGGGCTCGACAAGAAGAGCCAGGACGAGATGATCGCCGTGTTCGACCTCGGAGGCGGCACGTATGACATCTCCATCCTGGAGCTGGGTGACGGGGTGTTCGAGGTCAAGTCGACCAACGGGGATACGCACCTGGGCGGCGACGACTTCGACCAGCGCCTGATCGACTGGATCGCGGACGAGTTCAAGCGCGAGGAGAGCATCGATCTCCGGAAGGACGCGATGGCCCTGCAGCGCCTGAAGGAGGCCGCCGAGAAGGCCAAGATCGAACTGTCGTCCTCGACGCAGACCACCATCAACCTGCCGTTCATCACGGCGACCCAGGACGGTCCGAAGCACCTCACGCTCGACCTCACACGCGCGAAATTCGAGCAGCTCGTGGACGATCTCGTGCAGCGGACCATCCCGCCGATGGAGAAGGCGCTCAAGGACGCCGGACTGAGCAAGGAGCGGATCGACGAGGTGATCCTGGTCGGAGGCTCCACCCGGATCCCGGTCATTCAGCAGGTGGTCGAGAAGTTCTTCGGCAAGAAGCCGAACCGTTCGGTGAATCCGGACGAGGTCGTGGCCCTCGGGGCCGCCATCCAGGGCGGCGTGCTCTCGGGCGACGTGTCCGACGTGCTCCTGCTCGACGTCACTCCGCTGAACCTGGGCATCGAGACGCTGGGCGGCGTGACCACCGTGCTCATCCAGGCCAACACCACGATTCCGACGCGCAAGAGCGAGACGTTCTCCACGGCTTCCGACAATCAGCCCTCCGTCGAGATCCACGTCCTCCAGGGAGACCGCTCGATGGCGACGGACAATCGCACGATCGGCCGCTTCCACCTGGACGGTATCCCGCCCGCGCCGCGAGGCATCCCCCAGGTCGAAGTCACGTTCGACATCGACGCCAACGGCATCCTGAACGTAGCCGCCAAGGACAAGGCGACCGGCAAGGAGCAGTCGATCCGCATCGAGGCGTCATCCGGCCTGTCCCAGCAGGAAATCGAAAAGATGCGCACGGATGCCAAGTCGCACGCCGACGAGGACCGCAAGCGGCGCGAGGAGGCGGACAAGGTCAATACCGCCGATACGCTCATCTTCAGCTCGGAAAAGAACCTGAAGGAGTACGGAGACAAGATCCCGGCCGAGAAGAAGGCGAAGATCGAGGGTGCCCTCGAGCGCCTGAAGGAGGCGCACAAGACCCACAATCTCGCCGAGCTCGACTCGGCCATGCAGCAGGTGAACGAGGCCTGGAACGAGGCGAGCCAGGACCTCTACCAGGCCCAGCAGGCCGCGGCCCAGGCGGACGGAACCGACGCTGCCGGAACCGAAGGCGAGGAGGATTCGACCGAGGTCCG
>JAHEEH010000282.1 GCA_024640835.1 Bacteroidota bacterium | reverse complement strand
TCAGGACGTGACCCTGAAGGGCTGGGTCGACACGCGGCGCGACCTGGGCGGGCTCATCTTCGTGGACCTGCGCGACCGGTACGGCCTGACCCAGGTCGTCTTCTCGCCGCAGGACGTCGAGGCGGCCTACCGCAAGGCGGAGACGCTCCGAAGCGAGTTCGTGATCTCGGTCAGGGGTCGTGTGAAGGAGCGCCAGGATCCCAACGATCGCATGCCCACGGGACTCGTGGAGGTGCGGGCGACCGACCTCGTCGTGCTCAACACATCGGATCCGGTCCCCTTCCCGGTCTCGGCACGCGAGGAGAAGCGGCAGAACACGACCGAGGAAATGCGCCTCCGGTACCGCTACCTGGACCTGCGACGGACGGAACTCCAGCAGAACCTCCTGCTGCGCTCGAAGCTCTGCCAGGCCACACGCAAGTACTTCGACTCGCACGACTTCATCGAGATCGAGACGCCGGTCCTCATGAAGTCGACGCCCGAGGGCGCCCGCGACTACCTGGTGCCCTCGCGTGTCCATCCGGGCAAGTTCTACGCCCTGCCGCAGTCGCCCCAGACCTACAAGCAGATCTGCATGGTGGCCGGACTCGACCGCTACTTCCAGATCGTGAAGTGCTTCCGCGACGAGGACCTGCGGGCCGACCGGCAGCCGGAGTTCACGCAGATCGACGTCGAGATGACGTTCGCGACCGAGCCGCTCGTGTACGAGCTGATCGAGGGCCTCATGGCCGCGATCTTCCGCGACACGCGCGGCATCGAGGTGCCCACGCCGTTTCCCCGGATGTCCTACGACGAGGCCATCCGGCGCTACGGATCGGACAAGCCCGACACGCGCTTCGGCATGGAGATCCACGACGTGTCCGACGTCTTCAGGGGGTCTGGCTTCCGGGTATTCGAATCGGCCGGGGCCGTCGTAGCGATCGTGGTTCCGGGCGAGGGCGACCGGGGCCGCGGAGCGATGGACCGCCTGGACAAGGATGTCGTCCGGGGCAGGCTGGGGGCCGGCGGACTCATCCACTTCCGCCTCCCGACGGACGGCTCCGGCGTGCAGTCCAGCGTGAAGCCGGAGGTCCTTCCCGTGGAATTCGTCGAGCGGGCGGTCGCGGCGACCGGCGCCGGGACGGGTGATCTCGTGCTCGTTCTCGCGGGTGACGCCCCGAAAGTGTTCGAGCGGATGGGTGGACTGCGGCTGCACATGGCGAGCGAGGTCGGCCTCATCCCGGACGGGGCGGACGGCCCGTGGAAATTCCTGTGGGTCACCCAGTTTCCGCTCGTCGAGTACGACGAGGACGCGAAGCGCTACGTGGCCATGCACCACCCCTTCACGTCGCCTCGCGAGGACGACCTGGAGGCCATGTTCGAGCGGCCGGCCGAGACCCGTGCGAGGGCGTATGACCTGGTGCTGAACGGGAGCGAGATCGGCGGCGGTTCCATCCGGATCCACAGGCCCGAGGTGCAGCAGCAGATGTTCCGCCTGCTGGGCATCGACGAGGAGGAGGCACAGCGCCGGTTCGGCTTCCTGCTCGACGCCTTCCGGTTCGGCGCGCCGCCACACGGCGGCATAGCGCTCGGCGTGGACCGTATCGCCATGCTGCTGGCGGGGGCGACGTCGCTCCGCGACGTGATCGCATTTCCCAAGACGCAGTCGGCGCAGGAGCCCATGGTGCAGTCACCCGATCTCGTAGACGGTCACCAGCTGGCCGAGCTGCATATCGCCGTGCTCCCGCACGAGGAATGATCACGCCGGAGCTCGGTGGCCGCATCGACTGGGCCGGATGGGAGGCGCTCGTCCGGACGAACGGCGTGACCCTCGACCGGCCCCGGGGCTCGGCGCACCCGGACTGGCCCGACATCGTCTACCCGATCGACTACGGGTACGTGAACGGAACGCGCTCGTCGGACGGCCACGAGGTAGACGTCTTCGTGGGTTCCGCCGAAACCGGGCTGGTCGCGGCGATCTTCACGATCGACCATCGCAAGGGCGACCGGGAGTGCAAGTTGCTGCTGGACTGCGATCCCGGGGAAATCTACCTCGCGAACGGTTTTCTGAACTTCGATCGGTCGCTGATGGAGGGCGTGCTCGTCATGCGTCGACCGATGCGAAGCTTGTGGGAACAGGGCACGAGATAGTCCCGCCTGGGTGGACCCTTGACGGTCCGGCGATTAGGTTCCGGGCGTCGCATCCCAATCCGGACTTTCCATGAAGCGCTGCGCCCTCCTCCTGGCCTTCGTTCTGCCGCTCACCGCATCCGCGCAGAACAGGAAACCTCTCGACCACGAAGCCTACGAGCGCTGGCGCTACGTCGAGGACGAACACCTGTCGCACGACGGCCGGTGGGCCGCCTGGCGGGAGGCCCCGGACACCATCGGCGACTCGGACGTCGTCGTCCGGCGGATCGGCAGCGACACGCTCTACGTGATCGAGCGGGGCGACGATCCGCGGTTCACGCCCGACGGCGCCTGGCTCGTCGCGCTCGTCAAACCGCCCCACGACTCCACCCGCGCGGCCCTTATCGACGGCAAGAAGGGGGACGACCTGCCGCAGGATTCCCTGGCGCTCCTGGAGCTCAGGACCGGTGCCGTATCGAAGATGGGACCGGTAAAGTCGTTCCTCGTCCCCGAAGACGCCGGCGGCGTGCTGGCGGTGCTTTTCGCGAAGGAGGGCGTCGCAGACGACTCCACGGCCGCGGATTCGACGGCGGCCAATACGCCGGAGGAGGAAGAAGGGGCCGGCAAGGACTCCACCGGGGTCGACAAGGAACACGAGAAGAGGGACGGCACGCGACTCCTCGTGAGACGCCTGTCGGCAGCCGACGAGTGGTCGTTTCCGTCGGTCGTCGAGTACGCGCTCACCGACGACGGCACCTGGGTCGTGTACGCCGCAGAAAGCAAGGACGGAGCGGCAGACGGCGCGTTTGCCGTGAACACGGAGACCGGTACGGCCACCGCCATGAAGGCGGGAGAGGGTTTCTACCGGCAGCTCGCCCTGGACGACGCCGGTACGCAGACCGCCTTCGTGGCGAACGCCGACTCGTTCGCCTCCAGGCAGCCGGAGTTCCGCCTGTATCGTGCCGCACTGGGGTCCGAGGCCGTCGCCGTGGAGACCGACGGCATTCCAGACGGCTGGTGGGTCTCGGAGCATCGCCGGCCCGACTTCTCCGATACGGGCGACCGGCTGTTCTTCGGAACGGCGCCGAGACCGGAGCCGGAAGAGGAGGACAAGCGACCCGAAGAGGAGAAGGTGGTCCTGGACGTCTGGAGCTGGACCGACCCCCTGCTTCAACCGATGCAGCTGGTGCGCCTCGACGACGAGGTCAAACGCTCGTACACGGCCGTCGCCGACCCTGACGGTCGGGTGGTTCAGCTGGGGACCGAGGAGATTCCGGACGTCGATCTCCTGGAGTCCGGCGACGGACCGGTCGTCATCGGCTCGTCGGACCTCCCCTACCGGAAGGAAATCTCGTGGGACTCACCCGGCTACACGGATTACTACGTGATCGACGTCGAAACCGGGGAGGCCCGGCCGGTGCTCCGCGGCATCCGCTCCAATGCCGCCGCGTCGCCCTTCGGCAGCCATCTCGCGTGGTGGGACGGCCATGACCTAGCCTGGAAGGTCACCTCGACGGCGACGGGTGAAACCGTCAACGTGACGGCGTCCGCCGGCGTCCGCTTCGACAACGAGGAGCACGACTGGCCCTACCTGCCGGACGACTACGGGGCAGCGGGATGGTCGACGGACGGGAAGGCCTTCGTCCT
>JAHEEH010000281.1:2497-3769 GCA_024640835.1 Bacteroidota bacterium | reverse complement strand
CCACGCGCAGACCGGACAGGCGGGGGTCCCCCCTGAGCGATGCCAGCGCTTTCCACAGAACGTCCGGATTTCGCTCGGAAGGCATGTTCCCGGCGTGGAGCAACTCGAAACCCTCGTGCCGCGCAGGCTCCACGCGGAGGAAATCGGACTCCTCGAACCCGTTGCCGATCACGTCGGCCGGCACCGCGGCCAACCCGCCCAGATCCCGTTCCATGCCTCCCGACACGACCACGACGCCCGACGCGTGCCGAAGCACGTCCCGCCGCATCGACTCGTCCCGGTGCCGGGCGGACTCGGTGGCCGGCAGATGGTGCACGTAGGTCGGATCGGGCCACGAATCACGAAAATCCACCACCAGGGGGAGTCCCGTTCGAGTCGAGGCGTGAAGCCCGGCGAGATGGACCGAATGGGGCGGACCCGAGGTCAGGATCACGTCGATCGCACGCTTCCCCGCGATCGACGCCGCGATCCTTCCGGCACTCCGGGACCACCCGATCCGCGCGTCGGGAAGAAACAGGTTGGCCCGGATCCACCGGGCGAACCGCTCCCGTGGCCCGGGTTCGATGCCGTCCGCAAATCCGATGGACGCCCCGCGACCGGTCCATCGGCGGTACATCGCATACGGATCGAACCCGGCAACGCGGTGAACCTCCAGTCCTTCCGGAAGGGCCTCCAGGAGGCCCGGATCGGTGAAGGGCCAGGAGGCGCGTGCCGGATCGGCCGTCAGCACCACGGGCTCCCAGCCGAACGAGGACAGGTGCCGCACCATCGAGAGGGTTCGCTGCACGGCCGACCCGCCGGCCGGCGGAAAATACCAGGCGATGATCAGGACGCGCCTCACCCTCCCACCCGCTTCCTGCGGGCCATCAGGGCAAGCCCGAGCAGCACCAGCAGGCCTCCGTACACGACGGCGGTGGAGACGCCGGCCACCACCACGCCCAGCCTCCGGGTCGAGGGCTCGAAGACCATCGTCACCTCGTGCCTTCCCTCCGGCACGACCACGCCACGGAACGTATGGTTCGTGGCGTGGACCGGGACGGGGGTCCCGTCGACGCGGGCCGCCCATCCCGCCGGATAGAACACCTCGCTGACCACGAGGAGGCGCGGGCGGTCCGTATCGACCGTCCAGAGAATCGCCTCGGCCTCGTAGGACTCCAGCCGTGCCTCGATGACGGACATCGAATCCCGGGGAGCCGGCACCAGGCCGATGTCTTCCGAAACGATGGCCTCGACGGCAGGGTCGAAGTCCGGATCGATCATGCGGGCCCAGCG
>JAHEEH010000281.1:0-2487 GCA_024640835.1 Bacteroidota bacterium | reverse complement strand
CTGGGCAGCGCGTCCCGGACCTGGAATACCGAGAATCCGGTCTGGTCATCCACGAAGACGGACTCCATGGCGCCGGGCGGACGCCCGGAGGCCACGTAGTGTACGTTCGCCATGCGCAGGGCGTTTGCGTTGGGCCTCCCGTTGTCGTCGAAAAGCACCGACTCCAGGAAATCCTGCCAGAGGCGCAGCTTGGCTCCGTGATAGCCCCCGAGACTCTCGTAGTACATGGCCGGCCGGGCTGTCACCGTGGGATCGCCCTCGAGGGAGAGTACGCGGAAGCTCCCGTCACCTCCCGCTTCCGCCCGCCTTTCCACCAGGTACCGGTCGAACGCGTAGGTGGGCACCAGGTCCGCCAGGGTTTCGCCCGGCACCAGGGCCTCCGCTCCCAGGTACCGCCTGCCGACCCCGCCCAGGTCGAAGGCCACGAGGGCCACCACCCCGAGCGCGGCGAGCCATCCCGGCAGCCGTCGGCGGCGAACAAGCACCAGCAGCAGGCCTGCCACCAGCACGAACAGGGCCGTTCGCCTCGCATCCGCACCGAAAGCGTCCACCCGAGCCGACTTGTAGCGGGCGAATTCCTGCGTAAGCGCCCTCTGCACCTGCGGATCCTGGACCGAAAGGTCGGGACGTGCCTGGGCCAGCTGCGCCTCGAGACGCTGGTATTCCCCGGGGCGCTCGAACGACAGGGCCGAATCCCCCCACAGGGCGAGCCCTGCCGTGATGACCACGGCCACGAGAACGCCCCGGTACACGGTGCGGGATCGCTGCGCGTCCTGCTTTGCATCCCGATCCAGCCTCACGGCCTCGGCCAGTCCCATCCCCGCGAGAAGGGCCAGCACCAGGGCGACCGCCGCGAGCCAGGTCTCCGGGACACGGAACGAGTTGAACAGCGGGAAATGCTCGAACATCGGCCGGTTCAGGACGGCGAGGTTCTCGCCGAGGGCGAAGCCGATCATCAGGATGCCGGCAATGGCCAATGCCGCAGCCGTCCGCTTCCGGCTGCGCACGAGGGCGATCACCGCGAGAAGGATCGTGACACCGCCCGCGTAGTGGGGACCCGCGGTGAAGGTTTTCGGACCCCAGTAGGTCGATCCTCCCCCTCCGAACGCATTGGCCACGAGCAGCGTGAGCAGTTCGCCGACGCCCTGGCTCCAACCCATCGCGTAGTCCCAGCTCATTCCGCCTTCTGCGCCCCCCGAGGACGCACCGCGGATCGTGAACCTCCGGTACTCCGACTGGACCAGGTAGGGGTCGGCCACCATGAGAAGGCCCAGCACGCCGCCCCCGGCAAGCCACAGGGTCGCGAGCGCGAACTCCCGGTGGCGCCCCTGTCGAAGGGCAGACACGGCCTCCACGAGCCACCATATGCCGATGATGAACGCCCCGTAATACGTGATCTGGACATGTCCGGCCCGCAAATTCAGCCCGACGGCCACCGCGAACAGCAGGGAAGCAAGCACCCCCGGTCTCCGAAGCGCGAACGCGAACGAAAGCAGAAGCCACGGAAGGAACGAGAGCGCGATGTACTTGGAGTTGTGACCGGCGATCAGGAGCTCGGGGAGATAGGTCGTAAGCCCGTAGGCGGTCGCCGCGAGAACCCCGGCCAGGCGATCGCGGGTCAGCAGAAACGTCAGCAGATACGTGCCGGCAAAGAGAATCAGCAGGTGCGAGAGAGGCCAGGCCACCCGTCGGAGAAGACCTGCCACGACGTCGACCTGGGGAATGGCCAGGTCGTACGAGATCATGAACGCCGGCATGCCTCCGAACGGACGCACGGCCCACAGCGGCTTGTGTCCGGTCTCCTCCTGCGTGTCGAGGAGACCCTGCGCCATCTCCGTCCAGTGCACGGTGTCGCCGCCTACGAGACGGCCGTCTCCGAAGAGCACCGGGGCCATGAACGAGAGTCCGATCACGAGCAGGGCCGCCGCGCAGACGGCATGTCGCGTTGCCCCCGCCGTGCGGTCCCAGGCATCGAACCACGAGGGCTTCGCCGCGACGGAAGGGGGATCGTTTCGTCTGGAGGAGGATCGTGCGGACATGGATCGACGGTTGGCTCCCGCCCCGTTCCAGGGCCGGAGGTTTTGGCGAAAACCCTGCCTGAGAGTACGAAACGGGGCGCCGTTACGGGAGTCCCCTGCCCGGGTTCCTCCACTCCTCGGGCAAGTGATCCCCGATGAGACGGGCCACCCGGTCCATCAGCCGGGGAATCTCGCGCCTCGAAAGTCCCTCGAGCGGGATGGGCTCTCCGACCTCCACGCGGATGACTCCCGGCCGCGAGACATGCCTGGACTCGTCAAACACCCCCGGACCATCCACGATCGTGATCGGGACCATCGGCACTCCAGCCTCCACGGCGAGCAGGAATGCGCCCTTCTGGAAGGGACCCAGGCGACCGTCGTACGAGCGGGCACCCTCCGGGAACACGAGCACCGAACTCCCGGAGCGGATCTCGCGACCGGCCGACTGCATGCTTTCCAGCGTCCGTCT
>JAHEEH010000280.1 GCA_024640835.1 Bacteroidota bacterium | reverse complement strand
CCGCAAGCTCCAGTTCCTCCCGGATTCCCGCCATCAGGACGATGGCCAGGGTGAAGCCGACACCGGCCCCGAGGGCATAGACGACGGACTGACCCAGATCGTAATTCTTGGCGGTCTGGAACAGGGCCAGACCCAGGATGGCGCAGTTCGTCGTGATGAGCGGCAGGAAGATGCCGAGCGCGCGGAAGAGCGCGGGCGAGAACTTCTTGACGAACATCTCGACCAGCTGAACGGCCGACGCGATGATGACGATGTACGAGATGAGCTGCAGGTACGGGGCGTCGATCGCGACAAGGAGGAGGTTCACGCCGTACGCGCACAGCGACGACACCAGCATCACGAACGTGACGGCCATTCCCATGCGCGACGCGGTCTCGATCTTCTTGGACACGCCGAGGAACGGGCAGATGCCCAGGAAGGCGCTCAGCACGAAGTTGTTGATGAGCACCGCGTTCAGGAAGACGCTGCTGAGAGGTTCGGCGTTCATGATGGCCGGGCCCTCAACCAGTTGAAGGCCATCAGGATGGCCCCGAGCACGAAGAAGGCGCCGGCCGGGAGCACCATCACGACCCAGGGCTCGAAGGACGGTCCCATGACGTCGACTCCGGCGAGCGAGCCGCTTCCCAGGAGCTCGCGGATGACGCCGAGCGCGAGAAGGGCGCCCGTGAATCCGAACCCCATGCCCAGGGCATCCGTGACCGAGCGGCCGATCGTGTTCTTGGACGAAAAGGCCTCGGCGCGTCCCAAAATGATGCAGTTGACGACGATGAGCGAGATGAAGGCGCCCAGGGCCTTGTGCACCTCGAGACTGATCGCCTGGATGACGTAATCCGCCATCGTGACGAACGTCGCGATGATGAGGATGTACGAAGCGATACGGACCTGCTTGGGAATGAGCTTCCGCGTGGCGGACACCAGGACGGCCGAAGCCACGAGCACGAACGTCGTGGCCAGGCCCATGACCACGGAGTTGATCACCGTGTTCGTGACGGCCAGCGTGGGGCACATGCCCAGCACCTGGACCAGGACCGGGTTGTCCCTCCAGAGCCCTCTGAGGAAGGTGTCCGGAGTTCCGGGGGTGGATGCGGTTGCCGATGTCATCCTTCGGGGGGGTGTCGAAGCTGGTCGAGGTTCGCCTCGAGAAGTGGAAGCAGTGCGGTGGTGGACCGGGTGAGGATATCGGTTACCGCGCGGGAAGACACGGTCGCCCCCGTGATGCCCTCGACCTGGTACGGCTCGGTCTTCTGTCCGTTCTTGACGAGCTCGAGCGCGAGAACGTCCGGATCGGCTCTCACCTGGAGCCGTTCGAAATTGGCGGTGAAGCCTGGGTCGGACTCGATCTTGTTGCCGAGGCCAGGGGTCTCCTTGCTCTCGAGTACCTTCAGCCCGACGACACACCGGCACTCGACGTCGAACCCGTAGAGAAGCCGCAGGATGTCGGCGTAGCCCTGGCCCTGGGCTTCGACGGCGAGGCCCACCAGGCTGTCGGCCGCGTCGTAGCCGGCGAAGATGCGACCGCCGTCCGAACCTTCGGGGGCGGGCGCAATGCCACCCTGCCCGTCCGCGACGAACGCCTGGTACCGTCCTGCTCCCGGCAACACCTCGGTGATCGACTTCGCCAGGAAGGCCGCGCGGTTCGCCTGGATGCGGGGCAGCGTCAGCATGTAGGTGGCCACGAGCGCTATCGCAGCGAACAGGCCCACGGACCCCATCACCACCACCATGCGGACCGCGGTGGTGCCCTGGCTGCCGGCGGCAGGGGACTCGCTCGATGGTTCGGGCTCGGCCATCAGCGTTTCCAGGTCGGGTGATGCCGCGTGCCGAACGATCGGGGCTGCGTGGCCCGGTTGATGATCGGCACGGCGGCGTTGAACAGCAGGATCGCGTACATCACACCCTCCGTGAGGCCTCCGTACACGCGGATCACGACGGTCAGCATGCCGATCCCGATGCCGAACACCCAGCAGCCGGCCTGGGTGATGGGCGAGGATACCGGGTCGGTCGCCATGAACACGGCGCCCAGCATGAGGCCGCCGGCGAACAGGTGGAAGAACCCGGTCGGGTGGGACGGATTCACGTAGTGCAGCACGGACCCGAGCGCGAAGGCCCCCACGAAGATGGAGAGGGGGATGCGCCAGTTCACGACCTTCCGTGTCACCAGGTAGACGCCGGCGAGCAGGATGAGGACGGCGGACGTCTCCCCCAGGCTTCCCGGGATCCGACCTACGAGGAGGTCGAGCGACTCGGTCAGGACGCCGTCGTACTTCATCCGGGCCAGCGGGGTGGCCGTGGTCACCGCGTCGATACCGGGCCGCAGGAAGGGCAGGGCGAAAGGCGTTCCCCGGAACGCCACCATCTCGCCCGGGCCACCGAACGGTGCCCACGTGGTCAGGGCCGCCGGAAAGGCCGCCTGCAGGAATGCCCGTCCTACGAGGGCCGGATTGAACGAGGAGAACCCGATGCCGCCAAAAGCGATCTTGCCCAGCGAGACGGCCACCACGCCCCCTACGAAGGCCATCCAGAGCGGGATGCCCGGCGGCAGGGTCAGCGCGAGCAGTACGCCCGTGATCACGGCCGATCCGTCGCGGACGGGACTGACCGCCTTCCCGGTCGCCCGGCCGTACCACCATTCCGGCAGAACGGCACCGGTCGTGGCCGCGGCCACGACCAAGAGCGCCCCCAGCCCGAAGTACCAGGTGGCCGCCAGCACGATCGGCACCAGGGCGAGGTTCACCTGCCACATGATCCACGCCGTATCGGCCCGGTCCTTGAGGAACGGGGACGTGGTCAGCAGCAGGGTCGGCTCTTCGCGGGTCATGCGCTGGCTGCCTCGGTCGTCCGGGCGGCCGTGGCGGCCGCCTCCCGTTCGCGTCTCTCCGCCACGATCCGATCACGTTCCGCCTTTTCCGCGGAAGCCTTCCTGTCGCGGGCCTGCTGCTCGCGGAGCAGCCCCTTGGCCACACGGAAGCGCTGGACCAGGGGGATGTTCGACGGACACACGAAGGAGCACGAGGCGCACTCCATGCAGTCCATGATATGGTACGGCAGCATGTCCTCGTACAGCCGGGCCTTGGCGAGTGCGCCGAGGCGGCTAGGATTCAGGTAGACCGGGCACGCGTCCACACAGCGCAGGCACTTGATGCATGCGTACTCCTCCCTCGGCACTACCTGGGATTCCGTAAGGAAGAGCAGGCCCGACGTTCCCTTCATGACCGGCACGTCCAGGAAGCGCTGCGCGGTGCCCATCATGGGCCCGCCGAAGAGGATCTGGCGGGTTTCGGGCGCCATTCCGCCGCAGAACTCGATGACGTCGGCGATCTTCGTACCGATGGGGACGAGCAGGTTCTTCGGCTCCCGGATGCCGGGGCCCGTGACGGTCACGACACGCTCGATGAGGGGCTGTCCCCATCGGAAGAGGTCGCCGATTCCGGCCACCGTGCCCACGTTCTGCACCACCACTTCCTGGTCGATCGGCAGCTTGCCGGACGGGACTTCGCGGTGGAGCACCGCGTCGATGAGCATCTTCTCCGCCCCCTGGGGATACTTGGTCTGAAGGACCAGTACCTCGATGGGGAGCTCCGGCGGGAGGACCGCCCTGAGGTGGTCGGCGGCGTCGATCTTGTTGTCCTCGGTCCCGATGTACACCTTCTCCGCGCCGAGCGCCTTCATCAGGACGCGGATGCCGTGGATGATCGAGTCCGTTCGCTCGAGCAGGATGCGGAAGTCCGAATTGAGGTAGGGTTCGCACTCCGCCGCGTTCACCATGAAGAAGCGC
>JAHEEH010000279.1 GCA_024640835.1 Bacteroidota bacterium | reverse complement strand
CCTGAGGTCGGGGGAGGGATATCGCGACTTCCAGTACAATCTGCGTTCTGCCTTCCGGGACAGCGGACGTGCGGAAGTCGTGTTCCAGGTAGTCGCCGGCGAGAAGGGCAGGGAGACCCCGGCGGGATCGGCTCGAATAGCGCTGGTGGACCGATCCGAGGAGGAATTGCTGGAGGCGCTGCAGGAACTCGTGCGCGAGGCGGGGGGGCGGCTCGTGACGATCCTGCAGGGGTACTTCGGGTCCGGGCGCACCTATGTCTTCATCGACGCCTGGACCTACGATTCGCAGGATCGCCGGTACGAGGCCGAACTCGTGTTCTGGCAGGGTCGGTCCGGGCAGGACCGATGGATGGAATGGAAGGGGCGGCTGCAGGCCTCGGAAGATGGCGAGTACGCCGTGTTCCGGCTCGAAGGGGCGTCTCCGGAGGCAGCCGGGCGGTGGAGGGAACGGGTCGATGCGGACTCCCTGGTTCTGGGCCCCCTTCACCTGCGCCTTCCGGGCGGTAGCCGGGCGGTCCGGGGGTGGTAGGCGCGAGCCGAATCGCCGCGAACGGCTGCGGAATCACCTTAACGTACCGGCATCCCGACCGATACCCGGGAGGTCCGGCAATACTGGCCGCGGCTCCATCATCTGCATCTTCCCCCCTATGGCGAACGGCGTCGACTCATCCGGCCCCATGCGACCGCGTCCGGGTACAGGATCGCGGTACGGGCAAAGTACGGGAACCGTCCAGAAGGGCGGTACGAAGACCAACCTGTCCTTCGACGAGGCAAGGCTCGGAGACCGCGTCGTCGAGCGGCTGCTGCAGCGCAGCGTGGTCACGGAAGCGCAGGTACGCAAGGCGTACGAGGCGTGGCAGGAAGATCCGGGCACGGGCAGTCGACCGCCACTCTGGAGGATGCTGACGATGACGCCGGAGGTCGACCGCGACCTCATTTTCGCCGAGGCGGCGCGCGTGTACGCGTTCGAAGAGATGGACATCGACCAGGAACACGTCGTAGCGTTCCTGGACCGCCGCAGGGAAGCCTTTGACGAGGGAGAGTGGGACCGGATGATCGCGCTCGGCCTGCTTCCGGCGGGTACGGACCGGGATCCGTTGAGCGGTGAGCCGCGCTGGACGTTCGTAACCCACGACCCCGCGCGCCCCGAAGTCCACCAGGCCCTCGAACAGCTCAAGGTTCCGCGCTTCGCGATCTTCTACGCCCGCGAACGGACAATCCGTGCCGTGATCAACACGGCCTTCCAGAAGCGCAACGAATACCTGGAGCGCCTCAACGAGGCCCCGCCGATCTTCGACTACGGCACCGAGTACGAGACGAAGACCGAGCTGATCGATGAGGACGCGCTCGAAGCCGAGATCAAGCGGTCGTCGCTGATCAACCTGTTCGAGGCCGCCCTCGTCGAGGCAGTCAAGCGCGGCGCATCGGACCTCCACATCTTTCCGAATTCAGAGGGTCACATCGAGCTGCACATGCGGATCGATGGCGAGCTCGTTCGGTGGCACAAGGAGGAGCGGGTCCGGGCCGAGTCGTTCCTGGCCGTGGTCAAGGACAACTCCTACAACGTGGATCGCTTCGAGCGCGAGAAGGCGCAGGACGGATTCATACAGCGGTTCATTGACGGCGTCATCATCCGGTTCCGCGTCTCGGTACTGCCGCTCGCCAGCCAGCGACACGAGATCTATTCGGAGAGCATCGTAATCCGTGTTCTCGACGACCGGAAGGTGTTGACCGATCTCCGGAAGCTGGGTCTTCTGGACGTGGCCCTCAAGCGGTTCGACAATGCCATCCGCCAACCGCACGGCATGGTGATCCTGACCGGGCCGACCGGATCCGGCAAGAGCACCACGCTCGTCGCGGCACTGCACCAGGTCATCACGCCCAAGGTGAACGTGCTTACGGTGGAGGACCCCGTGGAATACATCATCCGGGGAGTACGCCAGATCAAGCTCAACCACAAGCTGAACCTGGAGGGGGCGCTCCGCGCCATCCTCCGTCACGATCCCGACATCGTGATGGTCGGCGAGATGCGCGACCGGGAAACGGCCGAGCTCGCCGTGAAGCTGGCCAACACGGGCCACATCACGTTCTCCACGCTGCATACGAACGATGCTCCGAGCGCGGTTGCCCGACTCTACAAGATGGGCGTCGAGCCGTTCCTGATCGCGTACGCCATCAACCTGGTCGTGGCGCAGCGCCTGATCCGAAAGCTGTGCCCCGCCTGCAAGCGCGTGGATCCGACTCCCGACATGGAATTGCTGAAGCACCTCGGGTTCTCGGAAGACGCCGGTCGCACGCGCCCCGTTCATACGCACGGCAGCAACCCCAACTGCAAGACCTGCCGCGGGATCGGCTACATCGGAAGGCGAGCGATCGCCGAGGCCATGGAGTTCACGCCGGCTATCCGGCGACTGATCATGGCAGCAGACGATATGATCGACGAGGACGCGCTCCGTCAGAAGGCCGTGGAGGAGGGCATGCTGACTCTGCAGGACTCGGCACGCGAGTTCGTGCTGAGCGGCGAAACCTCGATCGACGAGATGCTGCGGGTGACCGGCACCTGAGACGGCGGACTTGGCCGCTTCTCCCCCGGGCGTATCTTCCCGGGACCGCTAGAAAGGTGCGTTCCCGTTGATATTCGTAGAGATCCTGCTGCTGCTTGCCTCCCTGCCGGGAGGAGAGGACGAGGCGGAATTCGTGCGGCGCATACGGTCGGGGGACGCGCACGCGTTCCGGGATCTGTTCGATCGGTACCACGGGGCCTTGTACCGCTATCTTCTGCACCGGAACGTCGATCCGCAGGTTGCGGAAGACCTCGTTCAGCAGACGTTCGTGATGGTCTGGGAGCGTCGCGAGTCATTGCGCGAGGATGGATCGATTCGCGGCCTCCTGTTCCGGATCGCCCTGACAAGGGCCCTCAATCATTTCAGGGACACCGCGCGATTCACCGGTGCCGATCCCGAGGCGGTCGCTGCGGGGTTGGACCCGGGGGATCCGGCGGAGGCCAGGGATGTCCGCGATGCCATCAACCAGGCCGTGGCCTCCCTGCCGGAGCGTCGTCGGGCCGTGTTCGAGCTCTGCGTGCTCGAGGGGATGACCTATCGGGAGACGGCGGAGGCTCTCGAAATAAGCGTGAAGACGGTTGAGAACCAGATGGTGCAGGCGCTTCGCCACGTCCGGGCCGCCCTGGCGGAGTACCGAAGCGACACGGTATAGGGGACCGTCGCGCTCCGCGTGTATGGAGGACAGACAGAAGAGGATTTCAATTCCTCGTACGACATCGACGACATACAACCATACAATGCCATGAAACCCCTTATCGAGATGCTGTCCAGAGTGCTGGCCGTCACCCTCGTCGCGGTCTCGTTCGCCGCGTGCGACTCGGGCTCGCCGGTGGCGGACGAAGGCTCGGGTGCATCGTATTCGGTCGAGCAGCTCACGGCTGCTCTCGGCAACGAGCTGCAGTTGAGCGCGGTGCAGCTTCAGTCGGTTCAGGAGACGGCCACCCGATTCGGACAGGCCGACGCCCGCGAACCGGGGTACCTGTGGTACCTGGCCGGCGATCTGAGCCAGAACCTCTCGCACGAGCAGATCCGCCTGATGCTCCAGCATGCCGCCGAGATCGCCACCCAGATGCGGCAGCAGGGGATGGCGGGTCCGTTCGGCCCGTATCCGGAGGGCTTCGGCATGTTCGCGTTCCAGTGGCGGGACAGGGAATCGGGTGCGTTCGGAGCGGGACCGGGATTCGGAATGGGACCGGACGGCGAGCCCTATGG
>JAHEEH010000278.1 GCA_024640835.1 Bacteroidota bacterium | reverse complement strand
GTCCAGCTCCTCCGGGTCCCCCGCTGGAGCTGGACGGTCTCGTCGTTCGGGAGATTGATCGCGATCGTCTTGGACCCCGAGTTGGAGTCGCCTGCGTAGTAGACGACGTCGTAGGCGTTCAGGTCGGAATCGCTCCCGGGCGTCTCCTGCTTGTACTGGTCCGCGACGGGAAGTCCCTCCTGCAACGACGGAAGCAGCGCGGCGAACCGCGACAGTCGCTCGCTCCACTCCATATCCTTGACCAGTACGTAGGCCTCGGCCGAGGCCTTGTACCCGAACAACTGATCCTCGTACGTCTCGATCGGGCCGATGACGATGTCGATCCGGTTGTCCTTCATGTCCATCCATGCGAGGTCGCTCGCCTGGTATTGGTCGGTGACGAGCGCCTGCGCACGGGCCTCCAGGTAGGTGCGCAGCCCGGGATCCTCGGCCAGCGCGGCAGCCCCTTCGAGCAGCCTCGACGCCCGCGTCATCTGCTCGTCAAACGCCTCGTGGTAGGTGACCGCCCGCAGTCCCTCGCTCGCATCCCTTCGCACGAGCGTGTACAGCGAGGCCAGGGCCGGGTCCGCGGCGGCCGCCCGCTCGAACTCCTCCTTCGTCATGTTCCGCGGATACAGATTGGCGCCGCGCGGCTTCGCGCCGACGCCGTCGATGAACGGGCGATTGGCGTCGAGCCGATCCCAGGGACCGTAGTTGATCCGGGCAAACGTGCGGAGGCCCGGATCCTCGATGGATGCGAGGAGCGAATCCCGGTCACCGTACGCCTGCATCCAGAAGACTTCGTCCATGGCTTCGGCTGCCTCGATCAGCAGCGGAAGCATCCGGCATTCCGACTCGGACAGCGCCGCAAGGTCCGTCGTCAGCCGGAACGGCGTGTACTTGGCCAGCAGCGCCTGGGCTTCCCCGGAGCCTTCCGTGAGGTTCCACGAAGCGTCGGTCCAGGAGGCGTCCTGGGCGGCCAGGAATTCGGAGCACTCGAACTCCGCGTGGACGGCCACGCGGTGACCGCACGCGCCGATGACGATGAGCAACGCAAGGGGGGCGAGGAGACGAAATGCGGTCATGGCAATCGGTGTCGGTCCGGATTCGCAAACGTTACCCGGGCGCCCCCGGTAGTTCAACCCGGCGAGACAAATTCCTCGTGGAATCCGTGACCCCCACTCCCGGGCGCGGATCGGCGCGCACGCAGTCTCCGTTCCGTCGCCCGAGCCTATCGCTCCTCGTCCAGGCTCTTCACGAAACCGGCGATCCCCCAGCCGGCGAGCCGGGCCCGCCACGCCTCGGCGTCCTCCCGGTCCGCGAACCGGCCGAAGTACACCCGGTACACGGTCCGGCCGTCCACGCGGAGCCGTTCGATGCGCGCTCCGTCGAGACGCTCCGCGAACCGCTCGGCCCAGCGCCGGTCCGCGAACGATCCGAGCTGGACCGACCACCTCTGGCGCCCGGAGTCGTCGGCCCGGAAATCCCTCCCGGGGGTCCAGATGCCCGGAGCCGCCTGGTCTCCCGGCGGGAGCCGTCGAAAGCGCACCCGCCGGACGTCGTCCCGCAGCCCCAGGGCCTCTGCCACGGCTTCCGATACCAGCATCGCCCCCGTCTCCAGGTCGGACGCCCGATCCGCCACGACCACGACCGCTGCGCGCTCTCCGCGCTCGTCGCTCAGCACGAGGCGCAGCCCGAGCGGGAGCGACGCGTGGGCGACGATCCAGTCTCCCGGACGGTACTCGTCACCCGACGCCATGCGACGTCCCTCGGGCAACTCGGGCCAGACCACGGCGATGCCCGTCTCCGTGCTCGGCTCCGACGGCGGAGAGGGGCGTCCGAGCTGCGCCGATGCCTCCTGCGCACCCCACGCGGGAAGGAGCGTGAGCCACAGTCCGAGCAGGAGAGCGCGCGTCATGGCCGGTGGACCTATCTGCTCGTGAACGTCCGCGGGAGCGCCTCGTCCGTGAGGACGACGAAGTCTCCGAGCCCCGCGTGCGTCCCCGGGTCAAAGCCCTCGATGTCCTCCGCGGGGCGGACCGACACGATGACCCTTCGCACGCCCGGAAAATATCGATTCAGATGCTCCGGAATGCCCGTTCCGTGCTCCACGTGGAAGGCACCGACGACATGGATCACCAGGCTTCCCGGGTGCTGTTTCAGGGCCTCCGCCACGGACCACGCCATCGTGGCGTCCCAGAGCGACTGCGAGTCGAGCATGAAGTCCATGCCCCCGTGATTCGGGCCGCCCGGCATCATCATCCCGGTGGCTTCCGCCTCGTCCAGTGCCGGATGACCTTCCGGCAGCTCGACGCCGAAATCATCGGTCGAGGGGTGGGTCGGGGGCGCATCCTCCGGAACGGCCTCCGTCCCGGTCTCCGCATCGGCTGCGGCGGAATCGGCCGCCGCCTGCATGTCCGCCATCGCCTCCGCCATCAGCGCATCCCACTCGGCCCGGTAGGCGTCGGAAGCGGAAGCGTACGGAAGGGGCGCGAGGAAGCGCATCGCGTCGTCGGACAGATCGTACAGGGCGTCCGGCCCCAGGCGCGTCACCCGGTTCGTGTACCGGCGTGGCGCGTTGGAGGCCACCACCGGGACGGAATGGGCCTTTGCGAACCGGACCATCCCCTCGTAATCCGTCGCGTAGTTGGACCACGGATTGGACGACGACCTGAAATGGCTCTCCGTGATGAGATCCGCGAGATACTCGTTCACGATGGGCTGCACGTCGCGGCTGAACATCTCCATCGACAGGACGACGCCCCGATCCCGATACGCGCCGAAAGCGGTTGCCAGCAGCTTGCGCTCCAGGAAATGGACCATGGGATCGTTGTGCTCTTCGCCCACGAAGAGGACATCGGCGGAAGCAAGCGCTTCCACGATCGCCTCGAACGATGACGGGTTTCCTTGCGCGTCGAACACGCGGTAGTGTTGACCCGTGGTGACGGTATCGGGCGACGCGAACGCCAGGGAGGCGATCAGGAGCAGGGTGGTGTGCATTCAGGCAGCAGGTTCAGTCGTCGGTACGGTCGGAATCGGTACGTCGGCCCCGGCGGCCGCGGCCCTGGCGACTTCTGCCGGGGCGCTCGTCGTCCGTGGTTTCTTCGGACGGAGCGGCGGCCGCCGGCGTCCCGTGAAGGGTCTCATGATAGAGATCGTCGATCAGCATGGCGAGCAGCTCGGGTTCTTCCCTCGCGAGCTCCTCGACCATGGGCACGAAGCGCTGGAGGCGCTCGCGGTTCAGGTTCGATTTGTCCCGGAATCGGGATTCCAGCGTTACCGTCATGCGCTCGCTTACGCGGGCGGCGACGTCTTCGTCGTCGGGAAGGTCGGCGCGATCCATTTCAAACCCGTATTTGTGGGCGATACGCTTGAGCGTCGTCTCGTCCTCGATGGTGGCGAGCACCACGGCCTTTCCGGTCTTCCCGGCCCTGGCCGTCCGCCCGGCGCGGTGCACGTAGTACTCCTGGTCCTTTGGCACGTCGTACATGAACACGTGGCTCAGGTCCGTGATGTCGATGCCGCGGGCGGCGACGTCGGTGGCGACCATGAAGCGCAGGGCACCGCGACGGATCCGGCCCATGACCGCCTCCCGTGCGCCCTGCGACAGGTCTCCCGAGATGGCCGCCGCGTCGTACCCGTAGTTCGAGAGGAAGGTGCCCAGGTACTCCACCTCGCGTTTGGTGTTCGCGAAGATGATGGCACTGTCGGGATTCTCCATCTCGATGAGCCGCACGAGCGCCCGATCCTTGTCCATCGGGTCCACGCGGTAATACCGATGCGAGATCGCGTCGACGCTCACGTTCCCGG
>JAHEEH010000277.1 GCA_024640835.1 Bacteroidota bacterium | reverse complement strand
GCTTGCGGCGCTCCTCGCGTGATTCCCGGCTGCGGTTGCGTCCGCGCCGTCCGCGGCGATCGTCCCCGCCGTCCGCGCCGTCCATGTCCTCGCGTTCCTCCCGTGCCGTCTGGACGCTGCCTTCGGGGCGGATTTCACGCTCATCGGCTTCGGGCTGCACCGGGGGTCGCGGATCCGGCACGGCGTCCGGGGCACGGCGCTCGGAAGGGCCGCGCCGCGATCCCTTCGCTTCCGCATCGTCGCGGGCAGGCCGGCGCTCGTCGCGTGACCGGCGCTCCCATCGGTCTTCCTTCGGACGACGCGGGGCATCGCTTCCGCGTTCCGAATCGCCCGGAGGGGGCTGGTGATGTCTCAGGTCCACGCGCTGGATTCGTGCACCACGCCTTGGTTCGTCCGTGCGCCCTTCGCCTCCGGAGCGATCACGGCTCCGATCATCCGAACGGGTATCGGCCTCCGGCCGCCTCTCGCCGCGCTCCTCGCTTCGGCCTTCACCGCGCTCCTCGCCCCGGCCTTCGCCGCGTCTCTCGCCGCGCCGGTCACCCCGATCCCGACCGCGCCGGTCGCCCCGGTCCCTGCCGCGCCGGTCGCCTCCGCGCTTCTCGTCCCGGGCCTCCCCGGACTTTGCGTCGTCCGGGCGCTGATCGCCCGGCTCGACCGACTTCGCCGGCGCGCTCTCGTCGGGCGCGACCGCCTCGGTGGGCGCCTTGGCCTCCCGCGCGGGTCGGCCGGCCGGCCTGGCACGGCGGCCCCTCTGTCGCTGGTCTCCGGAAGCCTTCGCTTCGTCGGGCTCCTGGCCTTCCTGGGGGCGCTGGGCCGCCTTCGGCTCCCGCTGGGGCCGGCCGCGGCGCCCGTTTCCGGCTGCGGCCTCGGCCTGTGCTTCGAGAATGAGGTAGATCAGATCCTGCTTGCGCATGGTGGAGAAGCCCGAGAGATTCATCTGGCGGGCGATCTCCTTGAGGTCGGAAATCTTCTTTTCCTGGAGGTCTGCGATTCGCATGACGGAAACGGATACGGCTCTTGTCCGGGTTCGGAACGGTCGCGTCGAGTACGCGAGTCCCTCGGAACCGGTGGATGCGGCGTCCTTCGGACGCAGTGGACCGGACGGTCCGGTGGAAAGGGTCAATCGGTGGGCGTGGCGACGAGAGCGCCGTTCGCCCGGGCCGTGCTCGATCCCGGGAAGGAGGTGGGGATCGGAAGGATCGGCCGCGCCTCGACGGCTCGGCCGGCGTCAAAGATAGTACTGCAACGCGGCAAATCCACGTGCGATCCTCGCAGCCCTTCTTCCGGCGAGGCCAGGATCAGGACCACGCTGCGAGCACCGGCCCGACGAGGACATGGGATCCGGCGATCAGGATGCCGTCCTCCTCCGTCGTGTTTGCGCGGATCCAGTCCGGAACGGCTTCCGGTGACGCGATCGGCGGTTCGCACACGCCGCCGGCGTCCAGGATCCAACTCGCGAGCTCGGACGGGGGAAGCGCCCGGTTCCCCGGCAGGCCCACCGGGACGACCGTCATGTGCGACTCGACCACGCTTCGGACCATCCGGTCGATGGGCTTGTCGGCCATGAGTCCCAGGATGATCAGCCTGCGCCCGCCCGTGCGCATGATCCGGAACGTCTCGAGCGCCGCCTGGAGGCCCTCGGCGTTGTGCGAGACGTCAGCGACCACGAGGGGAGACGCCAACAGGGTTTCCATGCGTCCACGGAGGCCGCTCAGACAGCTCACGTCGGTCAGCCCGATGCGTACTGCCTCGGGCCACGCGACGCCGGCCATGCCGTCGTGGGCGGAGAGAAGCTCCACGGCGCGGACCGCAAGGGCCGCGTTGCGCGCCTGTACGGAGCCGGCCAGGCCTATCGGGATGCGTTCGTACCGGCCCACGGGCGTCCCGATCGTCAGCCGCTCCCCGGGTTCCAGGGAGACGTCCTCGCGAAACAGGTGAAGAGGGCTTCCGGCAGACCGTGCCGACTCCACCAGCACGGCTTCCACTGCCGGTCCGGAGTCCGCCACGACGACGGGAACGCCGTGCTTCATGATGCCCGCCTTTTCGCGCGCTATCGCCTCCACGGTGTCGCCCAGGATGTCCGTGTGGTCCAGTCCGATGTCCGTGATGACGCAAACGGCCGGATCCACCACGTTGGTGGCGTCGAGGCGCCCACCCAACCCGACCTCGACCACGACCAGGTCGGCCTGGCGCTCCGCGAAATAGGCGAAGGAAAGCGCGAGCGTCGCCTCGAAATAGCTGGCGCCGAGCCTGCGGATGGCCGGGCGCAGCTCGGCGACGGCGTCGGCCAGCCAGGACTCCGGGGCCGGTTTCCCGTCGATTCGCATGCGCTCCGTCACGGATACGAGGTGGGGCGACGTGTGAAGCCCGACCCGCAGCCCGGAGGCGGTCGCGATGGCCGCGATGTACGAGGCCGTGGACCCCTTCCCGTTGGTGCCGCCGACATGGACGGAGGTGGCGGCGAGATGGGGGTTGCCCAGCAGATCGAGGAGGGCGAGGATCCGGTCCGGCCCGGGTTTCACGGCGGCGCTTCCGTCGGTCGCGTACCGGGGAAGCCCCGAGAGGAAAGCCAGGGAATCCGTTCCAGGCCTCATGGCGCCTTCTGCTCCAGGCTGATGTGCCGACTCGTGGCGCCCCGGTGTTCCAGCCGAATCCGCACGGCATCCCCGGGGAGGAGGGGGCCCAGGCGCTCCGGCCACTCGACCACGCACCATCCCGGGCCGTACAGGACGTCCTCTATACCGAGCTCGGACCATTCCGCCGCCGACTCCACGCGGTAGGCATCCACGTGGAAGAGCACGAGGCCGGGACGCCTGTATTCGTGGATCACCGTGAACGTGGGGCTCGACACGCCGTCTCCGTCCAGTCCGAGGCCGTCTGCGAGGCCCTTGACCAGCACGGTCTTGCCCGCGCCGAGGGTACCCTCGAGCGCGACGACCCGGTCTCCGGACAGAACTCGGGCCAGGCGCCGCCCCACGGCCCTCGTTTCTTCCGGGCTGCCCGTCGTCACGGGAAGCACGTTCGACAGTTCACGATCCGGATCCATGAGGGAGGTCAGGAGCGGGGTCGAAGGGTGATCACGGGGAGGACCATTTCCTCCAGGGAGGCTCCACCGTGCTGCATGGTGTCCCGGTACAGGTTCACGTAGCGGTGGTAGTTCGTGGGGTACACGAAGTAGTAGTCCTCCTTCGCGATGATGAAGTTGGAGCGGGGCCCCTGGTCGGGAAGCCCGTATTCCTTCGGGTTCCGCACGAGGATGGCATGACGCTCGTCGCATTTCAGGTTGCGCCCGTACTTGTACCGGAGCGCCGTGGAGGTCTCGCGATCCCCCAGCACCCGGGTCTCGCGCAACGAGCGCACGACGCCGTGGTCGGTCGTGACGACGACCGTGCAGTCGGCGGACGCGAGGGTCTGGAACGCCTGGTACAGCCAGCTGTGCTCGAACCAGGTGCGGGTCAACGCCCGGTAGGCGCGCTCGTCGGGCGCGATCTCGCGGAGGACGTCCGAATCGGACCGGGAATGCGCGAGGATGTCCACGAAGTTAACGACGATGGCGGACAGGTCGGCCTGGAGCACCTCGTTGACCGCGCCGGCGAACTCCCGCCCGTCCTGCGTGGCGATGATCTTGCGGTATCGCATCCGCAGATCGAGGTGACGGCGCTTGATCTGGTCGGCGAGGAATTCCTCCTCGTTCCGGTTGCGCGACGCTTCGTCGTCCTCGCCCTGCGCCCAGATCCTCGGATAGCGTCGCGCGATGTCCACGGGCAGCAGCCCCGCGAAGATCGCGTTGCGCG
>JAHEEH010000276.1 GCA_024640835.1 Bacteroidota bacterium | reverse complement strand
AGCGGGAAGCGGCCATTCGAACGGAAGACGATGCGCAGGCACCGGTGGACTCGATCCAGACCTCCGGGGGCCACCGTCCGTGAGCGTGCGGTTCGAGCTCGACCACGTCGATTCCGGAACCGGCGCTCGCGCCGGTCGCCTGATCACGGCCCACGGCGAGATCCCGACGCCCGTCTTCATGCCCGTAGGAACGGTCGGCTCCGTGAAGGGGGTGGACCCTCGTGAGCTGGAGCGGGACCTGGACGCCAGCATCGTGCTCGGCAACACGTACCACCTGTACCTGCGGCCCGGAACCGACGTCCTCCGCTCGGCGGGCGGCCTCCACCGGTTCATGAGTTGGAATCGTCCCATCCTCACGGATTCGGGTGGCTTCCAGGTCTTCTCGCTGTCGGGCATCCGCAAACTGACGGAGGACGGCGTCCGCTTCCAGAGCCACCTCGACGGCTCGTACCACACGTTCACTCCGGAGTCCGTGGTCGACATCCAGCGATCCATCGGCGCGGACGTCATGATGGTGCTCGACGAGTGTCCGCCCGGCGACGCCACCCGGGACTACGCGGCCCGCTCCAACGACCTCACGATCCGGTGGGCCGCCCGGTGCAAGGCCCGGTACGACGAGACGGCTCCTCTCTACGGCTTCGAACAGGCGCTCTTCGGGATCGTGCAGGGGGTCGTCTATCCCGATCTCCGGCGGGATTCGGCCCTCCGCCTGATGGAGATCGGCTTCCCGGGCTATGCCATCGGCGGGCTCTCCGTCGGTGAGCCGGCCGAGGAGATGTACGCGATGGTCGAGGTGCTCCGCGACGTGCTCCCCGCCGACCGACCGCGCTACCTCATGGGAGTCGGCACCCCCGAGAACCTCGTCCGCAACGTCGCGCTCGGTGTCGACATGTTCGATTGCGTCATGCCCACCCGTAACGGGCGCAACGGAATGGTCTTCACGACCGAGGGCATCGTGAATATCCGGAACAGGAAGTGGCGGGAGCATCACGGCCCTCTCGACCCCGGCCTGGACCAGTACGCGTCCGGTGCCTTTTCCCGGGCCTACGCGCGGCACCTTGCCGTGTCCGGCGAAATCCTGGGCCTGCGGATCGCCACGCTGCAGAATCTCGGGCTCTACGCCTGGCTCATGCGGGAGGCCCGTCTTGCCATCCTGGAGGATCGGTACGGCGCGTGGATGACCGATGTCCTCCCGCGCGTCTCGCGCCGTCTCTGACCGCGCTGCGGCACTCGAACTGGACTCCGGGGCCGGCGTTAGAGGCGTTCGCAACCGGCCTACGCCCCGGAAGATGGCCCGCTCGTTCGACGTTCCGGAATTCTATCGCAGCCGCCTCGTCTCCACGGTGAAGGCGGCACGCCATTCTGCCGATCCGCGCAAGCGCGACCTGTCTCCGACGCTTCTGGATTTCGGCCCCGTACGGTTCAAGCTGGCGCGGCACTTCGGATTCTGTTACGGCGTCGAGAACGCGATCGAGATCGCCTACCGGGCCGTCGACTCCCATCCGGATCGGCGCGTGTTCCTGCTTTCGGAGATGATCCACAACCCGCACGTGAACGAAGACCTCCTCTCGCGGGGTGTGCGCTTTCTGAGGACAACCTCCGGCGAGCAGCTGATCCCCTTCGATGAGCTCACGCCCGAGGATCTCGTGATCGTCCCCGCGTTCGGTGCCCCGGTCGAAACACTGGACCTGCTTCGCGCGAGGGGGTTGGACGTCGCGTCGTGGGACACCACCTGTCCCTTCGTGGAGAAGGTCTGGAACCGGTCGCAGCAGCTGGGACGGGAGGATTACACGATCGTGGTCCATGGCAAGCACGCCCACGAGGAGACGCGGGCCACCGTCTCGCACGCCCGTTCGGTTGCTCCCGTGGTCGTGATCCGTGACCTGGAAGAGGCGGATGTGCTGGCCGCCTTCATCCGGGGGGAGTGCGAACCTGACGACTTCCATGCCACCTTCCGGGGGCGACACTCGGATGGATTCGACCCGGTGCGTGACCTCGTGCGCATCGGGGTCGTGAACCAGACGACGATGCTCGCGTCCGAGACCGAGGCCATCGCGGCCCTCCTCAGGAAGGCCATGCACGACCGGTACGGGCGGGAGGCGGGAGCGCACCACTTTGCCGACACGTCCGATACGCTCTGCTACGCCACCAACGAGAACCAGAGCGCCACGAGGGCCCTCGTCGACGCAGGGGCCCACGCGGCGATCATCGTCGGCGGTTTCAATTCCTCCAACACGAGCCACCTCGTGGACCTCTGCGCGGAGCGCATGCCCGCCTATCTCGTCGGAGGGCGTGACGACATCCTCTCCCGCGAACGCATCCGGCATTTCGACGGGTCGGCGAAGGCTTTGATCGAGACGGACGACTGGCTCCCCCGCGAGCGGCCGGTGGACCTGCTCCTGACCGCGGGCGCGTCGTGCCCGGACGTTCTGCTGGACCAGGTCATCGAGCGGGTCCTCTCGTTCGAAACGGAGGTACGTTCGGTGGAGGAGGTCCTCCACGCCGTATTGGAGCAGCCCCGGTGAACGGACGAGCCGCCATCTTCCTCCTGGCCGTCATTGCCGTGGCCGGCTGCAGCCTGCTCGACACGCGGGATCCGGAGGATCCCGCGATCGAGGGTGGCACGTTCCTGCAACCCGACACGCCGGAGCAGGTCGTCGACAACATCCGCGCCGCCATCGCCGAGCTCAACACGCTCAACTACCGGCGATCCCTTGCCGAGGACCTGGAGTTCCGGCCGACCGCCACCGCCGAGGCGCGGGACGGCATCTGGAGCTCGTGGAGCAGGGCCGAGGAGGATCAGTATTTCGCCACGCTCGTCGCGGCCGCCGCGGGAAACACGGGACACGGACTCGTGCTCAACGACGAGTCGTTCACGCTGGTCGATGCATCCCACTACCGGCTGGATGCGACCTACGTCCTGACCGTCAACCACACCCGCCCGGATGCTCCGAATCGCGTCCAGGGACGCCTTCTGTGGACGGTGGAACAGCGGCTGGACGGACTCTGGGAACTCTCGGCTTGGACCGACCAGGAACTTGGAACGGAGCCTTCGTGGAGCGACCTTAAGGCCGTCTTCGTGAAGTAGCGACCCCGTTCCGTCATGTCGGTGTTCCTCGGACTGGACATCTCGACCACGGCCACCAAGGCCCTCCTGGTCGACGCAGGCGGCCGCGTCGTCGGCTCGGCCGCGACCCCGCATCGCCTGCTCACGCCCCGGCCGCTCTGGAGCGAGCAGGATCCGGAGGAATGGTGGACCGCGACCGTCTCCTCGGTCCGGGAGGTCCTTCTCTCGACCGGAACGCGCGCCGACGACGTCGAGGCCATCGGCCTGGCGGGCCAGATGCACGGGCTGGTACTCCTCGACGTGGACGGTCGGGTGCTGCGCCCGGCCATCCTCTGGAACGACCAGCGGGCATCGGCCGAGTGCGAGGAAATCCGGTCCCGCATGGGGGGCCTGCACGCCCTCGTCGCCGCGACGGGAAACGACGCGTTCCCGGGATTCTCGGCCCCCAAACTCCTCTGGGTCCGCCATCACGAGCCCGACGTGTATGCCCGCGTGCGCCAGGTGCTCCTCCCCAAGGACTACGTCCGGTTCCGCCTGACCGGGGCGTACGCCACGGATCGTGCGGGGGCGGGCGGAACGCTGCTCCTGGACCTCGTGTCCCGTGACTGGTCGGAGACCGTGCTCCGGGCGCTCGACGTCCCCCTGGAGATCCTGCCTCCCACGCACGAGGGCACGGACGTGACGGGACGACTGGACGCCCCTGCCGCCGGCATGCTGGGACTGCCGGCCGGCACGCCCGTCGTGGGG
>JAHEEH010000010.1 GCA_024640835.1 Bacteroidota bacterium | reverse complement strand
GGTGAGAATCTGGAATGGGGACGGCAGCCCCATCGAGACGATCTGTCCGGCGGTGAATCCCCCGGAACCGTCGCCGTAGAGCGGCTGGAAGCCGGCTCCCGCGGCAGTCGGAACGAGGTCAACGAACCCGTCCATATTGAGATCGGATGCGGTAATCGTGAATCCGACCGACGTCATCTCCACGGAACCAACCGGGGGTTGCACGAGATTTCCGAATCCATCGTTGGACATGATATCCACAACGGCTGCTCCGGAGGCGGCCAGGTCCATGTCACCGTCTCCGTCAAAGTCCGCGCCCGTGAGATCAAATCCCTCGTGCAGGAGAATCTCCCTGTCGGACTCCACGAAACTCCCGGACCCGTCATTGAGAAGTACGCCAATCTCATTTGCCCCCGTGCTGAAGCACACGTCCGGAAACGCATCCCCGTTCATGTCGCCAACCACCAGACCACCCTGGTCGATCGCAAGAGACGTGATCTGCAGGACCTCGGTCCGCGAGAACTGGCCCTCCCCGTTCCCGGAAAATATCAGCATCCATACCCCGCCCAGAGCGGCCACGTCCAGGTGACTGTCGCCATTGAAATCCGCCACCTCCAGGTCCACAGCCGTGCCCGTGTAGGTGGGTTCGTTGGCCACTGTGGGAGGATTCAGCGTGCCGTTTCCCGCTCCGGTGAGCAGGAACAGTTGCGAGATGTCCGATACCGCCACTACGTCCGAATGGCCATCCTCGTTGAAATCACCTACCGCCACGCTGGTTGCGAAATCGGTGACGGGGTATAGCTGGGAGGCGCCGAACGTGCCGTCGCCGTCGTTCAGAAGCACGGTGACACCGCCGACCGCCGGAGAAGACACGACCAGGTCCGGCGCTCCGTCCTCATTCAGATCGACGCTCGCTACGTCGAACGATGAGCCGTCGACCGGATAGACCGCGATGGGTCCGAACGTGGCCTCCTGGGCGACGGCAAGTCCCGATTGAAACGAGACAATGATCAGTATGGAAAGAAGACAGTAATTCCTGTAGAGATGGTACATGGCTCTGTGGGGGTAGCGTGATCCTGAGCCGGTGTCGACGAATCGAATCAATTCTGATAACGCTCGTCGAGACTGATCACTGAATAACAGGGATTCCACTCTGTGATGCAACACTCGAGGGGCGCGGCGCGGCGAACCGGCGACCAGACAGGACCGGTACGCATGATGGCGGTTGCACTCCGACATCTGCCCGACTAACCTTCCCGGACACTCCATCCGATGAGCCATGAAACGGAGAGCATTCATCCGGAAAGGGTCGGCGTTGGCGGCCGGCGGTGCACTGGCCGCGGGCTGCGGAGGAGCTGCCGAGGACGCCGGTGCGCCCGGCGTGGTGACCCGCCCCAGGATCTCCTGGCGCCTCGTCTCCAGCTTCCCGCGATCCCTGGACACGATCTACGGGGCGGCCGAAGTGCTCGCACGCCGGGTCGCGGCCCTCACGGACGGACGGTTCTCGATCCGGGTGTTTCCCGCGGGCGAACTCGTTCCCTACGACCAGGTACTCGACTCCGTCCAGCGCGGCACCGTCAACATGGGGCACTCGGCCAGCTACTACTTCGTGGGGCACAACCCCGCCCTCGCCTTCGACTGCACGGTGCCCTTCGGTCTGAATGCCCGCCAGCTCAACGCCTGGCTCTACCACGGCGAGGGATTCGACCTCATGCGCGGCCTCTTCGCCGACTTCAACGTCGTCAACCTGCCGGGGGGAAACACCGGGGCCCAGATGGGCGGGTGGTTCAGGCGCGAAATATCGGGACTCTCCGACATCCGGGGTCTCAAGATGCGGATTCCCGGTTTCGGCGGGCGCGTGATGGACCGCCTGGGCGCTACCGTGCAGGTGCTGGCCGGCGGCGACATCTACCCGGCGCTCGAGCGTGGCGCGATCGACGCCACCGAATGGTCCGGACCGTACGACGACGAGAAGCTCGGCTTCCACAGGGTGGCGCCGTACTACTACTATCCGGGATGGTGGGAGCCCGGGCCGAACCTGTCCTTCTATGTGAACCGAGGAGCCTGGGACGGACTTCCGTCGGAGTACCGCGCGGCCCTGGAGGCCGCCGCGGCGGAGGCGAACGTCGACATGATGGCACGGTACGACGCCGGGAATCCGCCGGCCCTGCGGCGACTCCTCGCCGCAGGGACCCAGCTGCGACGCTTCTCCGACGATATCATGCAGGCCGCCGACCGCATCAGCGTCGAGATCATGCAGGAGGAGGCGTCCGACCCTGCCTATCGCCGGATCATGGAATCGTACATGGGCTGGCGCGACGCGAGCAGCGAATGGCTCAGAACGGCGGAATGGACCATGTCCGCCTATCACTCCAGTCGAGGCTGATCCCGGAATGGCCACGAGCATCGCCGTCTTCTGCGGAGCCAGCCGTCGCATCCCCGAAGCCTATTCCGAGGAGGCCGAGGCCCTCGGCCGGCTTCTCGCCGAGAACCGGTTCGAGCTGGTGTACGGCGGAGGGGACGTCGGGCTGATGGGCGTTCTCGCCCGGGCAGTCCATGCACACGGGGGACACGTGGCCGGCTACATCCCCACGTCGCTCCGCGACCGTGAGGGCGTGGCCTACACCGTGGCCGACGAGCTCCACGTGACGGCCGACCTGTCCGATCGAAAGCGGGAGATCTTCGCGCGGGCCGACGGTTTCGTCGTCCTTCCGGGCGGCCTGGGGACCCTGGAGGAATTCCTGGAGATCGTGACGCTGCGGCAGCTCGACTACCACGACAAGCCGATCGTCGTCGTGAACACGCGCCACTACTTCGATCCCCTGCTCGCCTTCATGGAAGAGTCGACCGAGATCGGCTTCATGGCCGAGACCCGGTCCCTTTTCATCGTCGTCGACGACTCCGAAACCGCCATACTGGCCCTCAAGGCCGGACTGTAACCATGCGAAACCTGCTTCTCGTTCTTCTGCTCGGCATCGCCGCCTGCGCACCGGCGGCCGACCCGGCCACGCTCGTCATCCGGAACGGCCGGATCGTGACGGTGGACGACGACCTCCCGGAGGCCACCTGGCTCGCCATCCGGGGTTCGACGATCGCCGCCGTCGGGGACAGTGCGGACCTCGCACCCCTCGTCGGACCCGAAACCGAGGTCCTGGACGCGGGGGGCCGCCTGGTCATTCCCGGCTTCATCGAGGGCCACGGGCATTTCATGGGGGTCGGGCGGATGAAGATGGTGCTGGACCTCACGAAGGCCCGCTCCTGGAACGACATCGTACAGCAGGTGGGTGAGGCGGCGGCGGAAGCCGAGCCGGGCGAGTGGATCCTGGGGCGCGGATGGCACCAGGAGAAGTGGGACTCGACTCCGGAGGGTTCGGTGGACGGCGTGCCGACGCACCATTCACTGAGCGCGGTCTCTCCCGAGAACCCGGTGGAGCTCGGTCACGCGTCCGGCCATGCCACGTTCGTGAACGCCGAGGCGATGCGGCTCGGGGGCATCAGCGCCGAGACGCCCGATCCGGCGGGTGGAGAAATCGTACGCGACGCCCGCGGGGAGCCGACCGGCCTGCTCCGCGAGAACGCCGAGGACCTCGTAGGCCGCGCCCGGGCCACATCGGAAATGAACCGGACCGCCGAGGAAGTGGCGCAGGAGCGCCGTGACCAGGCCCGTCTTGCCGCGGAGGAGGCGCTCTCGAAGGGGATCACCTCCTTCCAGGACGCGGGCGTCGGCTTCGAGACGGTGGATCTCTACAGGGCGCTGGCCGACGAGGGAAACCTGCCCGTGCGCCTGTACGCGATGCTCGCTGAGGGCAACGACGCCCTCGAGCAGCGGATTGACGAGTTCCGGCTGGACGGATACGCCGATCAGCACCTGACCGTCCGGTCGATCAAGCGGTCCATCGACGGAGCCCTCGGCTCCCACGGCGCGTGGCTCCTCGAGCCGTATGCCGACAAGCCGGAATCGAGCGGCCTCAACACCACCGATCCGGCCTACATCGCCCGTACGGCCCGAATCGCACTCGAGCATGGCTTCCAGCTCAACGTGCATGCGATCGGTGACCGCGCCAACCGCGAAGTGCTCGACGTGTACGAGAACGCGTTCGGCGGACCGGATTCCCTGGACCGGCGCTGGCGCATCGAGCATGCCCAGCACTTGCATCCAGACGACATTCCACGTTTCGCGCGCCTCGGCGTGATCGCGGCGATGCAGGGCGTTCATGCCACGTCCGACGGTCCCTGGGTCTTCGCCAAGCTCGGGGAAAAGCGGGCGCGCGAGGGTTCCCACGTGTGGCGGAGCCTCATGGATACCGGAGCGGTCGTGACGAACGGAACCGATGCCCCCGTGGAGGACGTGGACCCCGTTGCCTCGTTCTACTCGACCGTCTCACGGCGGACCAGGGACGGATCCCTCTACTTCCCCGACCAGGCGATGACCCGCATGGAGGCGCTGCGATCCTACACGATCCTGAACGCCTACGCCGCCTTCGAGGAGAACCTGAAGGGATCCCTGACGCCCGGCAAGCTCGCCGACGTCACGATCCTGTCGGTCGACATCCTCTCCGTCCCGGAGGAGGAGATTCCGTCCGCCCGCGCGGACGTGACGATCGTGGGAGGCCGAGTCCTGTACCGCCGCGATCCCGGCTCGGACTGACCGGTCAGACCGGCACGGCGTGTCTTGACGCCTCGAGCGCGGCCTCGAGGTCGTGCCTGAGATCGGCCACCGCCTCGAGCCCTATCGCCAGGCGGATGCCGGACGGGTCGATGCCCGCCCGCACCTGGTCCTCCGGCGGGATCGGCGCATGGGTCATGGACGACGGATGCTCGACCAGCGTGCGGACGTTTCCGAGACTCACCGCGAGCGTCACCGTGTAGGCGTTCCCCGCCAGGTGGTTGATGAACCGCGCTCCGGCCTGCTGCCTCTCCGCCGGCGTGGCGCCGACGAGCTCGAAGTAGATCAGCGTTCCCGGGGCGAAGTGGCCGTCGTAGTCCCGCATCTGGCGCCGGGCGACCGCGTGACCCTCGAACGAAGGCAGGCCCGGGTAGGCGACACGGGAGACCATGGGATGGTCCTCCAGGTATCGGGCGATCTGGCCGGCCGTTTCCTGGGCGTGCCGGACGCGGACGGCCAGGCTCGGGAGACCGTACGCCAGGACGGCCCACGCCGCCCGGGACGACAACACGCCGCCGAAGTCCTTCCGGTACATGAGCAGGTCGGTGTGGTGGGTCCGCGGGCCGATGACCACGCCCCCCATGTCCGTCCCGAAACCGCTCAGCCCCTTGGTCAGGCTGTGGACCACGAAGTCCGCGCCGTGCTCGATAGGGCGCTGGCAGAACGGGGTGGAAAACGTGTTGTCCACGACCATCCATATCCGCTCCTCCTCGCGGCGGCCGGCATTGACGAGGCGCAGCTCCGCCGCCAGGTTCGCCAGATCGATGATGTCCATCGTCGGGTTGGCCGGCGTTTCCAGGTAGACGACCCGCGTCTCCGGGCGGACCTGCTCCATGGCGGCCGCCACGTCACGCAGGTCCGCATCCGACACGTCCACGTTCATCCGCGGATACCAGCGATGGAGAAGCGAATGCGTGCATCCGTACATCGCCCGGTGCGTCAGAACGTGGTCCCCGGCCCGGGTCAGCACGCCCAGGGCGGCCGAAATCGCCGCCATGCCCGTCGCATACGTGACCGCGATCTCCCCTCCTTCGGCGACCGCAAGCCGTTCCTCTAGCATGTCCTTGTTCGGCTCCCTGAGGCGGTCGTAGATGTAGATGTGATGATCGGGGACCTCCGGATGTCCGTACTCCTGGAAGCCCGTCGCCCCGCGGAGGGTGGAGTCCAGGCGGAAGGTGGTCGAGGTCGAGATGGGCGGCACCAGGTGGTGCCCGTATTCCCACGCATCCGACCGCATGCGGCCGTGGATGAGCTGCGTCGTGGGATCGTACGTGCGATCAGGGTCTTCCATGGAAGGAACCGGTCAGGATTCGTCGATGGGAATGCGGGTGTCGTGCTTGACGGTGGACAGCACGAAGGAGGTATGGATGCGCCCGATGAACGGAATGGACGTCAGCCGGTGGAGCAGGAAATCCTCGTAGGCCCCGATGTCCCGCGCCACGATCTTCAGCAGGAAGTCGTTCTCTCCGGATACGTGGTAGCATTCGAGGACTTCCGGCAGCGATTCGACGTGCCCGCGAAACGCCTCCAGGCGTTCCGCTCCGTGCTCCCTGAGCGAAAGCGCCACAAACGCCACGGTGCTCTGCTCCACCTTGGCCGAGTCCACCAGTGCGACGTATCCGCGGATGTACCCGTTCTGCCGGAGCTTGCGTACGCGGTCGAGCGTGGTCGCCGCCGCGAGGCCGACCTGCCGGGACAGCTCCACGTTCGTGATGCCGCCGTCCGCCTGCAGGATGTTCAGGATGCGGCGATCGGTACGGTCAAGGGACTCCAGCATGGGCAGGGCACGCGGCTTACCGACACACAATACGTCGAATGATCCACGTTTCCCACTTTTATTCGGCCTTTCCGTGTAGTGTCCTCATATTCTTCGCCTGTGGAGACTTCGTCAGAAGGCCTGTAGGCATTCTCACCACGTGCCGATAGCTTTCCGGATCACCATCCCCTGGCGCCGTGTCCATTCCCGTGAATCCCCGCATTCGGGCACGCTTCGACGACGTGCAGCGCTGCTACGATCGCCTCGCCGGGCTCCTCGCCGTGGACGATGCGCGCCTTGTGAACGTTGCGCCGTCGGTGTCCGGATGGAGCGTCGCCCAGCACATGGTCCACCTGGCGCTGGCGAACGCACACATGCTGACGGCCGTACAGAGGATCGTGGCCCGCGCCACCCCCGCGGAGCGTGTCGGCCGGCCTACCTTCTCCGGTCGCATCGTCCTTCTCATGGGGGATTTCCCGAGAGGGAAGGGAGAGGCCCCGGCCCGCTCGGTGCCACCCGAGACCGTGGCCCGGGAGGATCTTCTGTCGGCCCTGGAGCGGAGCCGTCGCATCCTCGAATCGACCGCGCTGGTGCTTCCCGACGTCGAGTTCGCGACGTGGCGCGTCAAGCACCCGGTGTTCGGCTGGCTGAACGCCCGGCAGTGGCTGCGGATGCTCGCCATCCATGCCGACCATCATTTCGCCATCATCGACGACATTCTCGCGGCCCCGGCCGATGCCCGGTAGATCCATCCACCTGTCCGTATCCCGAACGGCCCGCGTCGCCATGGCCGGCGATCCGGACGTCTCGCGCTCCGTCTGGTACCTGCTGCATGGATACGGCCAGCTCGCGCCCGATTTCCTCGCCCAGTGTGAAGCACTCGACCGGCCCGGGCGGCTGCTCGTGGCCCCCGAAGGCCTGTCGAGGTTCTATACGAGAGGAGTTTCCGAACGACCCGGCGCGTCATGGATGACGCGGGAGGACCGGGATGCCGAGATCCGGGACCAGGCGGCCTACCTCGAAGCCGTCCACACCGAGGTCGTCCGCCGCATGGGGAAGCCGCCGGACAGAACGTTCGTGCTCGGGTTCTCCCAGGGTGCGACGACGGCCGACCGCTGGGTCGCGGGCGGTGGCCTGCAACCGGACGCCGTCATGCTCTGGGGCGGCGCGCCCGCCATGGACCTCCGCGCCGGCACGCCCGTCGTCCGGCATCTTCTGATGGTCCATGGAACACAGGATCCCTTCGTCACCCCCAGGGCCGTACCGCCGATTCTGGATCTTCTCGCCTCGAGGGGACAGGAGGTCGAGACCGTGTCGTTCGAAGGCGGTCATGTCGTCGATCCCTCGACCCTCGCGTCCCTTGCCGAGCGCCTCGATCCGTGACCGGCGCGAAGTGCAACGTCGAAGACGACCGCGCAGCGAACGACTTCGACCAGCGAAGACTCGACGGCCTCAGAAGGGCCAGGTGACGAGGCCCGGGAACAGGATGATCAGGATCAGCCCCAGCGCCTGGATCGCGATGAAGGGCACGGCCCCCCGGTAGATCTGCGCGGTCGTGATACCGGGCGGCGCCACCCCTCGCAGGTAGAAGAGCGCGAACCCGAAGGGCGGCGTCAGGAACGACATCTGGAGGTTCATTCCGATCATCACGCCGAACCACACGAGATCGATGCCCAGGGCCATGGCGGCCGGGGCGATGAGCGGGATCACGATGAAGGCGATCTCGAAGAAGTCGATGAAGAAGCCCAGGACGAAGATCGTGAGGTTCGCCACGATGAGGAGCCCGACCACCCCGCCCGGAAGGCCGGTCAGCAGACCATGGATCCACAGATCCCCGTTCAGCCCGCGGAAGACGAGCGCGAAGGCGGTCGACCCGATGAGCAGGAACATCACCATGGACGTCAGCTTGGTGGTCTCGTTCATGGTCTCCCGCAGGGCCGCGAGGGACAGGCGACGGTTCGCGGCCGCCAGTCCGATGGCCCCCAGGGATCCCAGGGCCCCGGCCTCGGTGGGCGTGGCGACCCCCGCGAAGATGGATCCCAGGACCAGCAGGATGAGAACGAGCGGGGGAAGCATGGCCGTCAGCACTCTCCGCGCCAGTCCCTTCGCATGGCCGCTGCGGGCTTCCGGCGGCAACGCCGGCGCAAGGTGCGGGCGGAAGAGGGCGACTCCACCCGCGTAGGCGGCGTAGAGAAGCGCCAGGACGATGCCCGGCACCAGGGCCCCGACGAACAGGTCGCCGACCGAGACCCCGAGCTGGTCCGCCAGCACGACGAGCACGACGGACGGCGGGATGATCTGGCCGAGCGTGCCGGACGCCGTGATCACGCCGGCCGAGAGCTCCTTCCCGTATCCGTACTGCATCATGACGGGCAGCGAGATCATCCCCATCGCCACGACGGAGGCTCCGACGACCCCGGTCGCGGCCGCGAGCAACGCTCCCACGAACACGACGGCCAGGGCCAGACCGCCCCGGACCGGTCCGAAAAGGGCGCCGATGGTCGTGAGGAGGTCTTCCGCCAGGCGGGATTTCTCGAGCATCGTGCCCATGAAGATGAAGAAGGGCACGGCCAGCAGGACGTAATTCGACATCACCCCGAACGTCCGGTCGGGCATCGCCAGCAGGAGGTGCCAGTCCAGGATCCCCATCTCGACGCCGATGAAGGCGAAGATCATCGCCGTTCCGCCGAGCGCGAACGCCACCGGGAATCCCGAGAAGATGAGCAGCAGGGCCCCGACGAACATCAGGGGACCCAGGATCTCTTCCGGCGTCATACGTGGCCTCCGGGCTCGCCGGCGGGTTCATCCGTCCGGTGCCCCGTGATCACGGCGAGCCCGAGAAGCAGAACGAAGGCGACCGGGATGACGGCCTTGATCGGGTACCGGGGAAGTCCACCGGGGTCGGGCGACATCTCGCGGACGGCCCAGGAACTGGACACGGCCGGCCAGGCGACCCACAGCATCAGGATGCAGAACGGGATCAGGAACAGCACCGTCCCCAGGACATCCACCCAGGCGCGGCCTTTCGGGGAGAGGCGGACGAGCAGCACGTCCACCCGCACGTGGGCGTCATGGCGCAGCGTATAGGCCGCACCCAGCAGGAACAGGAGGGAAAACAGGTACCACTGCAGCTCGATGTACGTGTTCGAGCTCAGCCCCAGCCCGGTGAACTTGTCCAGGTACCGGACGACGGCGTTGTACCCGCCAACCACCACCATCGCGAGCGACAGCCAGACCAGGACGCGCCCGGTGCGGTCCGAGAACCGGTCGATGGCGGACGCGATGCGGAGCAGCAAGGACATGCGGCAGACGGGGTAGCGGCGCCGGAAAATAGCGCCTTCCTGCAGAATGGCCACGCACTAAGGCCCATGAACGCCCGACGCCCGCCGCCTGGTCGGGCTGCGGGCGTCCGCTGCTCCCATGATGAAGCCGCTCCGCTACTTCTGCTTGAGCGAACCGACGCTCGAGATCATGCCGACGAACGATGCCCCGCCCTGCTGCGTCGACTGGTCGAACGTCCCCTGTCCGTCCATCCAGCCGCCCGCTCCATCGAAGCGGCCTGTCCCCCCGGCGAAGTCAATGTCCACGGTGTAGGTGCCCACGGGTCCACCCGACGGATCCCGAGTCACGACCATGAACCACGGGGCGTTGACCACGTCACCGTTTGCCGCGGTCAGGGTCGTGGTCCCCCAGACTTCGAGAGTCCCGTTGGTCAGATTCACTCCGCATTGATCGGCCGCGATGGCAACCCCCGAATGGCCCAGGTGGTCGAAGTCCGCCTCACCGCTGTATTCAGCCAGAAACAGTTGGCCATACCCGCAGTCAATCGGAGGGCCAGGAATGCCGGTGAAGGTCATCGCTCCCTCGATGGGCACCAGTTTCGGTGCCTTGCCGGCTACGTCGGTCGAATCGTCCGACCCGACCATGCTGTCGCCCGCGCAACCTGCCATGGCGAACGCCAGCAGCAAAAGCGCAAACAGTGATTTCATTCCGAGCCTCCTGACAAATTGGTGGGAATCCCCCTCGATACACACGGTAGTACCGCGTTCGAGGTCGGCGAAGCCGGGCGAAGTCGCGGTTTGCGATCGTGCGCCTACGTAGTGGGGCGTAGGCGATTCTCGTAGTGTGTCAGAACGAGTTACGCCGACTCACTCTCGTCCGGAGCTCCGGCCTCCCCGTCACCCGAATACCGTCTCACCCGCTTCTCCAGGCTCTCCTTCTCGTCGCGCTCCCTCCAATAGGCCATGCGCTCGGCGACGGTGCGCTCGTAGCCGATGTCCGACGGCTTGTAGAAGAACGTGCCCTGCATCGCGTCCGGCAGGTACTGCTGGGCGACGTAGTGGTTGTGGTACGCGTGCGGGTACTGGTACCCCTCGCCATGCCCCAACCCCTCCTTGTCCCGGTTGGCGTCCTTCAGGTGGTTCGGCACGTCCGACGCCTTCTCCTTCTCCACGTAGCTCAGGGCGTCGAAGAAGGAGAGGGTGGTGTTGCTCTTGGGTGCCGTGGCCAGGTACAGGCAGCACTCGGCCAGGTGGAATCGTCCCTCGGGCATCCCGACGAATTCGAAGGCCTGCATGCAGGCCGTAGCCACCTGGACGGCGCGCGGGTCGGCGAGCCCCACGTCCTCGCCGGCAAAGATGAGCATCCGGCGGAAGATGAAGCGCGGATCCTCCCCGGCGTACACCATCCGGGCCAGCCAGTAGAGCGCGGCGTCCGGGTCCGAGCCCCGAAGGCTCTTGATGAAGGCCGAGATCGTGTCGAAGTGGGCATCGCCTTCCTTGTCGTACAGAAGCGCGCGACGCTGGATCGAATCCTCGGCGACCGCCATGTCCACCCGGATACGACCGTCCGTGTCCGTCGGAGTCGTTTCCACGGCCAACTCCAGCGCGTTGAGCAGCGAACGGGCGTCACCGTTCGCCGTGGACACCAGGTGCGCCAGCGCGTCGTCATCGACCGTCACCTCCCGTCGGCCGAATCCGTGGTCGGGGTCGGCAAGGGCCTGCTTGGCCACGCGGACCAGGTCGTCGTCCGTGAGGGAGCTCAGCTCGAAGACCCGAGAACGGCTGACCAGCGCCTTGATCACCTCGAAGTACGGATTCTCCGTCGTGGCCCCGATGAAGGTCACCGTTCCGTTTTCGACGTGGGGAAGCAGCGCGTCCTGCTGCGCCTTGTTGAACCGGTGCACCTCGTCCACGAACAGGATGGTTCGCTGCTGGTGGTGGCGAAGCCGGTCCTGTGCGGAGGAGATCGCTTCCCGTATGTCCTTCACGCCCGCCAGGACCGCGTTCATGGACGCGAAGTGTGCCTGCGTCGAGTTCGCTATGATGCGGGCGAGGGTGGTCTTTCCCGTGCCCGGCGGGCCGAAGAAGATGAGCGACGAAATCCGGTCGGCCTCGATGGACCTCCTGAGCAGGCGTCCCGGACCCAGGATGTGGTCCTGCCCCACGAAGGCGTCCAGCGTTCGAGGGCGCATCCGGTCGGCGAGCGGTGCGTTCCGGCTGCGGGTCGCTTCCGCGCTGGCGTCAAAGAGACTGTCGGACATGGTCGGTTCTCCGGTTCCCGGGGCATACGCATGCGGAAGCGGCAGGATCGCCCGGTCACATCGGCTCGATCCCGATGTCGCGGAGGGCTGCGTGGACGCCCTCCGCAAAGCGCTTCGCGCCGCCCTGGGACGGGTGACGGACGTACGTGCAGGGCACATCCAGGCGCGCCAGGGTCTGCTCGGCCTTACGTCCGACCGCGACGGTCCTGCGGGGCTCCAGGATTGCGACCAGGGTCCCCACCAGCGATTCGAATTCCCGTATCTCCGACGTACGGGGGGTCCGGATCGTCAGCGGCTCACCCGGCCGGTGCGGATGCAGCGGAACGGCATTCCACACGAGGAAGTGCGGAAAGGAGGAGGCCAGGAGCCTCCAGAAGATCGCCGCACTGTACTCGGTATGGGGTTCGGCGGCCAGGCTCGACCGCTTCCCGGCGAGCGGAAACGTCGAATCGAGCAACTGGGCCTCGGCGGTGATCGGGACCCCGGAAAAACGGCAGCCCCACGGCCCCGGAGCCTCGGCGAGCAGAAAGAGCTCCGGCGCCCTTCCGTACGCGGCGAGGTACGCCCGCAGGTTCGCCCGACGAATCTCCACGGCGTCCTCCCGGTCCATTCCGTCCACACGATCCCGGTAGGGATTGAAGAGGTCGCCGGACGAAGGGCGATCGAAGACCGCGGCTTCGATGGCCTCCCACGCGCGCTCGAGTCGACGGTCGCTGAATCCGGTCACGGCCTCCCGGGATCTGTCGGGTGATGGGCTTCGACTGCGTGGTTCTGCATGGTGGGTCCGGTTCGACGACCTTCGCGCCGTACACGCGGCAGAATGTCGGCAAAAACCTCACAGTCAGCGAATTTTCGTCGCAGACCGTCGGTGCAGGCAAAGCCCCCACATCGCCATCATGTGCCGTCCTTTAGCTTCGCCTCGTTGACCGCTCTTCGACTATCTGGACCGCCAGGTGATAATATGGAAACCGCGAAACTGAATCTCAGGGATAAGGACTTCGAGCTCCCCGTCATCGTCGGAAGCGAGGGCGAGGTGGGCCTCGACATCCGCAAGCTCCGTTCCCAGTCCGGCGCCATCACGTTCGACTCGGGTTACGGCAATACGGGGTCGTGCGACAGCGCGATCACGTTCATCAACGGCGAGGAAGGCATCCTGCGCTACCGCGGGTACCCGATCGAGCAGGTCGCGGCGCACGCTTCGTTCCTGGAGGCGTCGTACCTGGTCATGTACGGGGATCTTCCGACCCAGGAGCAGCTGAACACCTTCCAGGACCGGCTCATTCACCACAGCCTCCTGCACGAGGACATGAAGAAGTTCTTCGAGGGGTATCCGCCGAGCGCGCCCCCGATGAGCGTCCTCTCGACGATCGTGGCCTCGCTGAACGGGTACTACGAGGATGACGACGATCCCGACCTGCGCGAGCTGAACATCATCCGGCTCATCGCGAAGATCAAGACGATCGCCGCGTTCTCGTTCAAGAAGTCCATCGGCCAGCCGTACGTCTATCCCAGGAACGATCTCGACTATTCCTCGGACTTCCTGCACATGATGTTCGCGGTGCCGTCCGAGGCCTACGAGGTGTCTCCCCTGCTGGCGAAGACCCTGGACCTGCTGCTCATCCTCCACATCGACCACGAGCAGAACTGCTCCACCTCCACGGTCCGCATGGTCGGATCGAGCGGGGCGAGCCTGTTCGCGTCGATGTCGGCCGGAATCAGCGCCCTGTCGGGCCCGCTCCACGGCGGCGCGAACGTGCAGGTGATCGCGATGCTCGAGAACATCGTGAAGGACGGCGGGAACGTGGCCAAGTACATCAACATGGCCAAGGACAAGGACTCCGGTTTCCGGCTCATGGGCTTCGGGCACCGGGTCTACAAGAACTTCGACCCGCGCGCCCGCGTGATCAAATCGTCCGCGGACGCCGTGCTGAACGAAATGGGCGTCAAGGATCCCCTGCTGGACGTGGCCAAGCGCCTGGAGCAGGCTGCCCTCGAGGATGACTACTTCGCCGAGCGCAAACTGTATCCCAATGTGGATTTCTACAGTGGAATCCTGTATCGTGCCATGGGTATCCCCACCAA
>JAHEEH010000275.1 GCA_024640835.1 Bacteroidota bacterium | reverse complement strand
GGCCCGGTCAGGGCAGAGAGCCAGCGAGGCCGGACGCCCGTTCATTACGAATTTCACCCCGTCAGACTACGACGCGGACACCCAGAACTGGGCGATGGTCGAGGACCATCGCGGAGTCCTCTACGTCGGCAACAACAGCGGCCTCCTTGAATACGACGGGTCCTCCTGGCGGCTCATCCTGCTGCCCAACCTGTCGACCGTCCGGTCACTCGCTCTCGACACCGATGGACGCGTATGGGTCGGGGCCGTCGGCGACATCGGATACCTCGACGCCGACAGCCTGGGGCGTGCGTCGTTCGTGTCCCTGGCCGGAGAGGTTCCGGAAGCCCATCGTGGATTCGCCGACGTGTGGCAGACCCACGTGCTCGACGGAAAGGTCTATTTCCTGACCTCCACCGCGGTCTATCGATGGGACGGGTCGGAAATGGTCGCGATCCTGCCCCAGACGTCGTTTCACATCGCTTCCGTGGTCGCCGGTGAATTCTACGCCCGGCAGTGGGGGATCGGGTTCATGCGCCTGGACCGCACTGCTGCCGGTGATTCGTTCCACCTCGTGCCTGGTGGCGAACGGTTCGCCTCGACCCGGATCTACGTGCTCCTTCCGTTCGACTCGGAGCGGATTCTGGTGGGCTCGCGGGAGGAGGGGCTGTTCCTCTTCGACGGTCGGAGTTTCGAACCCTTTGCGACCGAGGCGGATCAGTTGCTGGCGGACGGAGGGATATACCTGCCGGGAGCGGTGGTGCCCGGAGGCCAGTTCGCGCTCGGAACACTTTCCCAGGGCCTCGTGGTCATCGATCGCGCCGGACGGCTCGCCGAGCACGTCGATCGACAGACCGGTCTGCTGGGCGAGAGCGTGCTCTTTCCGTTCGTGGACCGCACGGGTACGCTCTGGCTCGGGCTGGACGCCGGAATCGCGCGGGTCGAGACCGGCTCCCCGTTCACGCACTACGGGCCGCCGGACGGCCTGCCCGGCAGACTGGCGTGGCTCGAGCGGCATGACGGCCGGCTGTACGGAACGACGTCCGGCGGGCAGGTGCTGATCCTGGAGCCGGAAGCGACGCGGTTCCGGACACTCGACAGTCCCCTGTCCGAAGCCAACCAGATGCGATCGATCGACGGGGATCTGCTGGTGGCAGGCTCCAACGAGGGCCTGTGGAGGGTCGTGGGTGACGGACTCGAAGGCGTTCGCATTCCGGTGTCGTACGACTACCTGGTCACCACCATACACCCGTGGCGCCGGGATCCGGGAGTGGTCATTGCCGGCCTGTCGGACGGGGTTGGTCTGCTCAGGCGCAGCGGGACAGGCTGGATCGACGAGGGCAGGATTCCGGGCCTGGCCATCGATGCCTGGTCCATCGCCGAATCGGAGGACGGGACGCTGTGGATCGGTTCGGAATCCGGCCGCCTCGCGCGAATCAGGCTGCCTGAAGCCGACGGTTCCGCGGAAGTCCGACTCGAAGAGGCGCAGATTCGGATGTACGACGCGGCGGACGGCCTGCCGGGGAGTACGGTACGGGCCTACCGGGTTGGCCCGGACATCTTCGTGACGGCCTTCGGGGAAACCGTGTTCCGGGTAGACCCGGAGTCGGGAGACCTGGTGGCCGATCATACGTTCGACGCGGCTCGGACCGGCCACCCGCTTGCGAAATTTGCGCTGCGGGAGGACGCTGCGGGCAATGTCTGGATTGCCGCGACCTTCGGCGCCCCCGTCGTGGCCCGTCCCAGGGCGGACGGCGGGTACGTCATCGAGGGCGGGACCCTGCAGCGACTGCGCCACGACCGAATCACGGACGTATTCCCGGAATCCAACGGGATCGTGTGGTTCCTCGGCGAGGAGCTCATACGGTACGATGCGTCGCTCGACATGCAGGCAGGTGAAGCCGGTCTTCCCCTGGTTCGACGCGTCCGGGTGGGGGAGGACCGCCTGGTCTTCGACGGGTTCGGCGATGCGCGGATCGGGGAAGTGCCCTTCGGCTCGGCCGGCGTCCATTTCGAGTACTCGGCTCCCGGTGCCGTGGCCTCTTCCCGCTTTCGGACCCGGCTGGACGGTCTTGAGCCCGACTGGTCGACATGGACGACGGGAACGGAACGCGCCTATACGAACCTCTCACCGGGCGACTACACGTTCCGCGTCGAAGCCGAAGGACGAGGCGAGGCATCCTACGCCCTGACGGTTCTGCCGCCGTGGTACCGGACGTGGTGGGCCTACATCGTGTGGGTCGCGGTGCTCGGAGCGCTGGTGTACGGCGTGGACCGACTTCAGCGGATTCGCCTCGTCAGAAAGGAGCGTGAGCGCTCTGCGCTCCTCGAAGCCGAGCTGCGGGCGGATGCGGCCGACGCCAACGCCAAGGCACTGAAGGCCGAGAACGAGCGCAAGCAGAACGTGGAGTTGCTGAGCCGCATCGGGCAGACGATCACCTCTTCCCTGTCCGTCGGCGAGATCATCGACACGGTCTACGAGCACGTCAACCGGCTCATGGATGCGGAGATCTTCGGTGTCGGCATCCTGAACGAGGCCGAGAAGCGGATCGACTTCCCCGCCACGAAGGAAAAGGGAGTGACGCTCGAACCGTATTTCAACCGGCTCGGGGACTCGAATCGGCTGGGGGTGTGGTGCTTCACGCACGGCAGGGAAGTGGTCATCGGCGACTTCGTGCAGGAGCACGCAAAGTATCTGGATGCCTACGAGCCGCCCATCTCCGGAGAGGATCCGGAATCGGTGCTGTACCTGCCCCTGGTGCACCAGGAACGGGCCATCGGCGTGATCACGACGCAGAGCTTCAAGAAGCAGGCGTACACCGATTACCACGTGAACCTCCTCCGGAACCTCGCCACCTACACGGCCATCGCGCTCGACAACGCCTCTGCCTACAGGACGCTGGAGAAGACGGTCACCCAGCTCCAGTCCACGCAGAAGCAACTCGTCGAGCAGGAGAAGCTGGCGTCCCTGGGCTCTCTCACCGCGGGCATCGCGCACGAGATCAAGAACCCGCTGAACTTCGTCAACAACTTCGCCGAGGTGAACGCGGAACTGGCGGACGAGCTGGTCGAGGCCATCGCCCGGGGTGACGAGGGGGAAACGGCGACCCTCATCGCCGATCTGCGCGACAACGCCTCGCAGATCGCCAAGCACGGCAAGCGAGCGGACTCGATCGTGCGGTCCATGATGCTGCACGCCCGCGGCGGGGCGTCGGAACGCGAGACGATAGACGTCAACGCCTTCATCGAGGAATACGCGGCGCTCGCGTGGCATGGCCTCAGGGCGCGGGACGATTCGTTCAGGGCGGAGCTGGCACGGGATCTCGCGCCGGACACCGGGTCCCTCGTGGTGATGCCGCAGGAGCTGGGCAGGGTGATCCTCAATCTCCTGAACAACGCGTTCCAGGCCGTGCAGGAGAAGGCCGGCCGCGAAGGCGGGTCCTACGCGCCGGCGGTCACGATCTCGACGCGGCGCACCGAAACCGGCGTGTCGATCTCGGTCTCGGATAACGGTCCGGGCATTCCTCCGGAGATCCGGGAGAAGATCTTCGAGCCGTTTTTCACGACGAAGCCGACGGGCAGCGGCACAGGGTTGGGGTTGAGCCTCTCGTACGACATCGTAACCCAGGGTCACGGGGGGACGCTGATCGTGGAGAGCACGGAAGGGGAGGGGGCCACCTTCATCATCACCTTGCCACACACGGCGCAGCCCACTGACGGCAACAACGTGTCGAAGTCCACCGCACCAGGCTCATAGCTCATGGCTCAAAGCTCGTTAAATCCTCCTACTTCGCGGGACCACAGGATGGAGGTGACGTGTTCGATGCCGGCCTTGAGGTGGCGGCGGAAGGTGCTATAGGGGAGGTT
>JAHEEH010000009.1 GCA_024640835.1 Bacteroidota bacterium | reverse complement strand
TCGATTCCGGCGAAATCAACGTGTCGCCGGTCGTCAGTCCGGACGGCAAGTACGTGGCGTTTCTCTCCGAGCGGGACCTGTTCGCGTTCAACCTCTTCATCGCGGACGCGGCCACCGGAAAGGTGGTGAAGAGACTCAAGGAAACGACCTCGAACGGCCACTTCGACGCCATCCGGTTCATCAACTCGGCCGGTTCCTGGTCTCCCGACGGGAGGCGCTTCGCCTTCATCACGTTCGTCCAGGGGGACAACGAGATCTCGATTCTGGACTGGCAGTCCGGTCGCATCGAACAGCGCATCGCCGTCGAGGGCGTGACGGCCATGTCGAACCCGGCCTGGTCGCCCGACGGCCATTCCATCGCCTTTTCGGGAATGGACGGAGGGATCAGCGACCTGTACCTCCTGAACCTGCGGACCGGAGACGTTCGGCAGCTCACCAACGACCGGTACGCCGATCTTCAGCCGGCCTGGTCGCCCGACGGCCGGACGATCGCCTTCATGACGGACCGTGGTCCGGGCGGAACCGAGTTCGAGACCCTCAGCTACGGCAAGGAGCGCATCGGACTCCTGGACGTCGAATCCGGGGCCGTCAGGACGCTTCGACCGTTGGATGGCGCGCACATCAACCCCCAGTTCTCGCCCGACGGGCGCAGTCTCTACTTCATCTCGGACCACGACGGGTTCAAGGACATCTACCGGTATGCCCTGTCCGACCAGTCGCTGTTCCGGGTGACGAACCTGCAGACGGGCGTGTCCGGGATCACGGCGCTCTCGCCGGCCATGTCCGTGGCCGCCCAGAACGGACGCCTCATGTTCTCGGTATTCGGCGACAACAAGTACACGGTGTTTTCGCTCGAGTCCGAAGAAGCGCAGGGTGAACCGTTCGCGCGGCCGGATCCGATGGACCGGGCCGTGGCAGGCATCCTTCCCCCGTTCCGCGACCGGACCGCCGGACTCGTGGGCAACTACCTGAGCGACCCCCTCACCGGGCTTCCACCGTTCGGGGACCATGATCTGCGGGGCTACGGAGCGCGACTGCAGCTGGATTTCGTGGCGCCTCCGTCCGTTGGGGTCTCCGCGGGCGGCCCGTGGGGGTCCGGCATCGTGGGCGGCGTCGGCCTGTTCTTCTCGGACATGCTCGGCAATCACAACCTGACGGTCATCGCCCAGGCCAACGGGACCTTCAAGGACGTGGGCGCCCAGGTGGGCTACATGAACCGGGGTCGCCGGATCAACTACGGAGGGTACGTCGGCCACGTGCCCATCCTCTTTTCGTCGTATACCCCCCTGCGTCGGGACTGTCAGTCCTGCTACCTGTACTGGGAGCAGTACAAGCAGCGGATCTTCGTGGAGCAGTTGCAGGGCGTGGCGTCCTACCCGTTCACCACCACGCGGCGCCTCGAACTCAGCGTCGGGGCGACGCGGTACGCCGTGGACATCGAGGTCGACCGCTACGAGTACACGGAATACGGCATCCAGCGCCAGCGCATCCAGCGCAACGACCTGGAGCCCGCCCCGGAGTATTTCGCCTCCGCCGGCCTGGCCCTGGTGAACGATTACTCGTTCTTCGGTTTCACCTCGCCGGTTCGCGGCGGTCGGTCACGATTCGAAGTGGCGCCCTTCCTGGGTACGACCTCCTACGTGCGCGGACTCGCCGACGTGAGACGCTACTTCGCGGTCGGTGACTTCACCCTGGCGTTCCGTGCCCTGCACGTGGGCAACTACGGCATGACCGAGAGCGATGCCGCGGACAGCTGGCTCTACCTGGGCGAATACCTCGGATATGCGAACAGCCGGGGGTTCGTCCGCGGCTACAGCTTCAGCTCGTTCGACAGCTTCCAGGAGTGCACGACGACGCCCGAAGGCGGATGCGCGGAGGCCGACCGTCTCATCGGAACGCGCATGGCGCTGGCGAGCGCCGAGCTCCGCATACCGGTCTTCGGTACCGAGCAGTTCGGCCTCATCAACTTCCCGTACCTGCCGCTGGAGATTGCGCTGTTCGCCGACGCCGGCGCCGCCTGGACCGCCGAGGATCCCCTGGTCCTCAAGATCGACAAGAGAAAGACGGCGGAGCGCGTGCCCGTCTTCAGCACCGGTGTATCCGGCCGGTTCAACCTCTTCAACTACATGGTGCTGGAGATCTTCTACGCGATGCCGTACCAGCGCCCCGGCAAGGGCGCCCACATAGGCGTACAGCTGGTTCCCGGCTGGTAGCGACCCCGGGGGCACGTCCTCGCGGCGGCCCGCCGGCTCTACACCAGCATCCGGCCCTCCGACACGGTCACGGCGGATCCGACGAGTTCCACGCGGTCGCCCCTGCAGACGACGTCCACGCGTCCTCCCCGGGCCGAGGCCTGCCAGGCCGTCATCCGTTCCCGCCCGGTCTTTGCGTGCCACCACGGGGCCAGGGCACAATGGGCGGAGCCCGTAACGGGATCCTCGGGCACTCCGACGCGCGGGCCGAAGAAGCGCGACACGAAGTCGAATGCTCCGGACCCGGCCGCCGTCACGATGATGCCGCGGGCATCGATCCGCGAAAGAGCCCCCAGGTCCGGCCTCAACGACCGCACGTCCGCCTCGCTCCCGAGCTCGACGAGCAGGTCCATGCGGTTCGCGCCGCAGGCCACGATCGGGGCGCCCAGTGCGTCGACCAGCCCGGACGGAGGTGAACCCGCCACGGCCGGCTCGGCCGGAAAGTCCATCGACAGCCTCCCGTCACCGGTGCGCCGCACGACGAGCTCTCCCGAGCGCGTGCGGAACCGCGCGGGCCCGTCGCCGGCTACGACGCCTGTCTCGAACAGCACGTGCGCGGCAGCCAGTGTGGCGTGCCCGCACAGGTCCACCTCGGCAAGAGGTGTGAACCAGCGCAGATCGAAACCCGAATCCTCGCCCCGTACGACGAACGCCGATTCCGAGAGGTTCATTTCGAGAGCCACCGACTGCATGAGCCGGTCCTCCGGAAAACCATCGAGCACGAAGACCGCGGCGGGGTTGCCCGTGAACGGCCCGGACGCGAAGGCGTCCACTACGCGAAACGGCAAGGACATGACGCGATTCCAGTTGGGTGCGGCCGAAAACTCTCGGCAGTGGTACCTTTCGGCGCACATCACGCGCCGCGTGCCTCTCTACGACCGGATCCGACCCCTCCTGTTCCGGCTCGATGCCGAACGTGCCCACAGGCTCGGCGTCGCCGGCGCACGAATCGTGCAGCGCGTGGCCCCCTCGGTCGTCCGCCAGCTCGACTGGAACTCGACCAGCCTCTCGATCAACGTGCTGGACCAGGCGTTCCCGAATCCCGTCGGCCTTGCGGCCGGATTCGACAAGAACGGCGTCACCGTGCGTTTCTGGAGACTGGTAGGGGCCGGCCACGTCGAGGTCGGATCGGTGAGCGCGCGCCGTTCGAAGGGCAATCCGCGCCCACGCGCCTTCCGCCTCCCCGACGACCAGGCGCTGGTCAACCGCATGGGCTTGAACAACCAGGGTGCCGCCCGTATCGCCCGCCGCCTCGCGCGGCTTCCGAAGGACCGGGCACCCCTCGGGATCAACCTGGTCAAGACCAACGACCCGGGCATCGAGGGCGAGCAGGCCATAGCGGATTTCGTCGAGAGTTTTCGGCTGCTGGCGCCGCTGGCCGGATACGTGACGCTCAACCTGTCGTGCCCCAACACGACCGAGGGCAAGACGTTCGAGGACCCCAACACGCTCGACGACCTCCTGTCGGCCGTATTCGCCGCCCGTGCGGAAACCGCACCCCGCGTGCCGGTCCTCCTCAAGCTGTCCCCTCCCATCTCGGATCGCGTGATCCTGGACTCCGGCGTCGACGAAATCGTGTCCGTGGCGATGGCGCACGGGGTCGCCGGATTCGTGGCGACCAACACGTCTCCGGACCGCGAGGGTCTCGAGACGGATCCCGTGGTGATCGATGCCATCGGGACCGGAGGACTGAGCGGAGCGCCGCTCGAGAACCGGTCCACGCGCATGGTCCGCTACCTGTACCGGCGTACGGCGGGGCTCGTCCCGATCATCGGCGTCGGCGGCATCGCCTCGGCCGAACAGGCGTACCGGAAGATCCGCGCCGGAGCCAGCCTGGTGCAGCTGTACACCGGCCTCGTCTATCACGGACCCGGCCTCGTGCGGCGCATCAAGATCGGACTGAGCGACATGCTGGCCCGCGACGGTTTCGGTCGGATTGCCGACGCGGTGGGCGTAGACGCCTGAGCAAACCGCGTTGTTATTGGCTCCGGGCGGGATTACTATATCGAAACCATCACCTTGTTCAGGGCTGCACCATGCCGGCGGTCGTTCCCTTCGAGACCACTGCCCAGCTGTTCCGCAATCTCGCCGGCCACTTCGACGGGCATCGGAGAACCGCCGTGTCCTTCATGGAACGCCGGACGCGGGAGTGGACACCGATTTCCTGGGAGGAGCTGAACGCACAGGTCGAGACGGTCGCCGCGTTCCTGTACGACGAAGGCATACGACCGGGCGACCGCGTGGCCATCCTGTCGGAGAACCGGCCCGAGTGGGCCATCACGGACATGGCCACCCAGCTCCTGGGCGCCGTGAACGTCTCCCTGTACACGTCCCTCCCCTCCTCCCAGGTCGCCTACATCCTGAAGGATTCAGGAGCTTCGATCCTGGTCGTTTCCACGGGAATCCAGCTCAAGAAGGCCGAAGAGGTCTTCGACGAGTGCACGGCGCTCCGGAGCGTGGTGACCATGAGCGAGCTTCGGAAGGACCACCCCGAGTACGTGCGCTCCTGGGACCAGGCGCTGGCTTCGGGCGAGAGCCGTCTTGACGAAACCCGTTCGCGGATCCACGAGCTCGCGGACGCCGTGAAACCGGACGACCTCTCCGCCCTGATCTACACGAGCGGAACGACGGGCTTTCCGAAGGGCGTGATGCTCACGCACCGGAATTTCTGCTCGAACGTGGAGGCGGCCCTGAAGCGCGTCCCGTTCGGGCCCGGGGACCATCACCTGTCCTTTCTCCCCCTCTGCCATTCGTTCGAACGGACGGCGGGCTACATGTGCGTGCTGGCCTGCGGCGCACGCATCACGTACGCGCAGAGCGTCGACACCGTCGCGCGCGACCTGCCGGACGTCCGTCCCACCGTCCTCATTTCCGTTCCCCGCCTCTTCGAGAAGGTCTACAACACGATCCTCCGCTCGGTCGAGGACGGACCCGTCATTCGGAAGCGGATCTTCGACTGGTCCGTCAAGGCCGGCGCACGACATACGCGCGCGGAACAGAACGGAGGGGCCGGGCCGATTCTCAGGGCCAAGCGGAAAGTGGCGGACCGGCTCGTCTTCGACAAGCTGCACCGGAAGCTCGGGGGCAACCTGCGGTTCGCCGTCTCCGGCGGAGCCGCCCTGCCCAAGGCCGTGGGTGAGTTCTTCAGCGCGGCCGGCGTCACCATCATCGAAGGCTACGGCCTCACGGAGACTTCGCCCGTGCTGACCGTGAATCCCATCGAGCGACCCCGCTACGGCATGGTGGGGCACGTGCTGCCCGGGGTTTCGATCGCCATCCAGGACGTTCAGACCGGCGAGATCAGGGGGGAGCTTTCGGGCGAGGACTACCCGACGGGACTTTCGACCGTCGAGGGCGAGATCATCGCGCGCGGCCCGAACATCATGCTCGGGTACTGGAACAACGAATCCTCCACGCGCGAGTCGATCGACGAGAGCGGCTGGTACCACACGGGAGACGTGGGGCGATTCGACGAGGGGTACCTGGTCATCACGGATCGGATCAAGCACATGATCGTCTCCAAGGGCGGGAAGAACATCTATCCCGGACCGATCGAGGAGACCTTCAAGACCGAAACCGTGATCGAGCAGATCATGGTGGTGGGAGAAGGCCGTGAGTTCCTGACCGCCCTGGTCGTCCCTTCCGAGGAGGCCGCGAAGAGCCTGGCGGCCGGCGGCGACGACCCGCTCGGTTCCGAGGCGCTGCACGAGACGCTCGCCCGCGTGTTCCGCACGTATTCGAAGGGAGCGGCGGCCCACGAGAAGATCCGGGACTTCCGGATCGTCCGCGATCCCTTCACCGTCGACAACGGCATGATGACGCCGACGATGAAGCTTCGTCGCCGGGCCATCGAGTCGATGTACGCTGACGTGATCGAATCGATGTACGCCGGTGTCGTCTGAGCGTCCGCTCAGAAGCGTTGCGGGGACAGGGGCGCAGGGTCGATGACCCCCGCGCTGCCGGTGACGATATCGGCCACGAGGCGACCGGTGACCGGGGCGAGCGTGATTCCCATCATTCCGTGCCCCGTGGCCGCGACGATATCCGGTCGCAGGCGAAGCCTGCCCACGATCGGGAGCCCGTCCGGCGAGACGGGCCGGAAACCCGCCCAGACGGCGATCCGATCCACGTCCCCGGCGGTCAGATCGGGACGATAGCGCGCGACCTGGGCGCGAATCGGTGCGACGCGCCTGGTATCCACCGACGCGTCAAGGCCGGCGAGGGACAGCGTTCCCCCGAACCGGATGCGGCCCGGCAGCGGCGTGATCGTGACTTTCTCCTCCGAGAGGATCGTGGGAATCCGCGGCCCTGTTCCGTCGGAATCCACCGTGATCGAGTACCCTTTCGCCGGCTGGACAGGCAGTCGACGGGGGCCGATGCGCCCTCCCCACGCCCCGGCAGCCAGTACGACGGTCGAGGCCCTGATCTCTCCCCGGTCGGTAAGCACCGGGGTCGCGCTCCCTTGCCGATTCCCGATCGACAGGACCGTAACCCCTTCGCGAACATGCGCCCCGCGCCGCACCAGGTCTTCCGAAAGACGGGCCAGGAAGGCTTCCGGGTCGATCCTCCCGTCGTCCTCGTAGAGCACGCCCCCGTCCGCGTCCGACCTCAGCCCCGGCTCCAGCGCGAGCACTTCGCGGCCGTCCAGGCGTCGGACGCCGAGCCCCAGCCGCTCGGCGATCACGGCGTTCCGGAGGTTTGCGTCCCGTGCCTTCTCCGAGCGGTGGAGCATCATGAGACCCGTCCGGCTCCAGCCGAACTCGCCGATCTGCTCCTGCATCTCGCCGAACAGGTCGACGCTCGCCATGGAGAGATCCCTCAGAATGGGCGCGGCATGCGCGACGTGGGCCGCCGTGCAATGAGAGCGAAACGCCCAGATCCACCTCGCCAGATCCACGTCCAGCCTCGGCTTCACGTGGAACGGACTCTCGGGGTTCGCCAGCCAGCGAAGGCCCTGGGAAATCACTCCGGGAGCCGAGAGGGGCACGACATGGCTCGGGACGATCATCCCTGCATTGCCGGCCGACGCCCCGTCACCGATCCGGTCCCGCGAAACGACGGTCACCGAGCACCCGGCGTTCACCAGGTACCAGGCCGCCGAGAGGCCGACCGCCCCTCCGCCCACGACCAGGACGTCTGTGCGAGAATCGCTCATACGACCTGGAAGCCGCGCGCATACGGGTCGCGGTCGTCGATGATGAGCGTGTTGAATCCGGTCACGAAAGCGCTCCCTTCGATGCTGGGAACGATGGCCTCCAGGCCTCCCACCCGGGTTCGCCCTTCCACCTTCCCGCGAAACAGGCTTCCGATCACGCTCTCGTGCACGAAGGCATCCCCTTCGCCGAGTCGCCCATCCGCTGCCCACTGCGCCATCCGCGCCGAAGTCCCCGTGCCGCAGGGCGAACGGTCGATGGCCTTCTCTCCGTAGAAGACGGCATTGCGCGCATGCGCCTCCGGATGCCGTGGCGCGCCGGTCCACAGGACGTGGGACAGTCCGCAGATGACCGGCTTTTCCGGGTGCTCGAACGCGTACCGCTCGTTCAGCCGACGGCGTATCGGCGGACTCCATCGCACCAGGTCCGCGACGGCATGATCCGAGAGATCACGAAAGCTCTTCTGCGGATCGACGATCGCGTAGAAGTTGCCTCCGTACGCGACGTCGACCGTGATCGTCCCCAGGTCCGGGCATTCGACCTCGAGACCGCGCGCGGCCAGGAAGCTCGGCACGTTGACGAATCGGACGGACGTCACCCGGTCCCCCTCCATGCGGTACTGCGCGTCGATCCGGCCTGCCGGCGTATCCAGGCGCAGCACGCCGGGCTCGGCCGGTGTCACCAGCTCCTGCTCCAGGATGACGGTCACCGTGCCGATGGTGCCGTGCCCGCACATCGGAAGACACCCCGAAACCTCGATGAACAGGATTCCCACGTCACAATCGGGGCGTGTCGACGGATAGAGAATCGACCCGGACATCTGGTCGTGCCCCTTCGGCTCGAACATGAGACCGGTCCGGATCCAGTCGAATTCCTCGAGGAAGTGGAGCCGGCGATCCATCATGGTCGCACCGGAAAGCTCCGGCGCACCCCCGGTCACCACGCGAACGGGATTCCCGGCCGTGTGGGCATCGGTCGTGATGAAGGTGCTGCGGGCCATCAGCGGATTGCGTCGCGTGTCATCCGCCCATCGACCATGCGCCAGATTCCCTTCGGGTTCGCGTTCCGAAGCTCGGCGGGCAGGGACGTCTCCGGAAAGTCCTGGTAGCATATCGGGCGTGCGAAACGGAGCATGGCGGCCGTACCCACCGACGTCGACCGTGCGTCCGTCGTCGCCGGCCATGGCCCGCCGTGGTGCATGGACGGGCACACCTCCACGCCGGTCGGAAAGCCGTTCAGGATCAGCCGGCCCACCTTGCGCTGCAGCACCTCGACGAGGTCACCGTAGTCCGCCAGATCCTGGTCCGTGGCGTGAAGCGTGGCGGTCAGGTTGCCCTCCAGCACCTGGGCCGAGGCGAGAAGCTGTTCCCGGTTGGCCGCCTGGACGAGGAGCGAGACCGGTCCGAACACCTCCGCGTGCAGGTGGCGCCTCTCGATGAACACGTCGGCCTCCGTCACGAAGACCGCCGGACGGGCGGAAACGGCCGCCGAAGCCTCCTGCCCGTGGCCGCTGCCCAGCACTCGAACTCCGGCCGTGGCCGCCCATTCGCCCGTTCCCCGCTCGAAGCCCGCCCGGATGCCCGTGTTCAGAAGGACCTGGGGCGTCGTGCGGGATACCGCGTCACGGAGGTGACCTGCGAAGTCGTTGAGCTCTTCGCCCGCGACGCCGATCACGAGGCCGGGATTCGTGCAGAACTGGCCCGACCCGAGAACGATCGACGCCACCAGGCCGGCCGCGATGGCTTCGCCCCGGTCGCGTGCCGCGCCAGGGAGTACGATGACGGGGTTGACGCTTCCCATCTCGGCGAAGACCGGGATCGGATCGGGCCGACCCGCCGCCGCATCGAAGAGGGCACGGCCGGCCTGCAGCGAACCGGTGAACCCGACCGCACGGATCGACGGGTGCGTCACCAGATCGATGCTCACCGACGGGGCGGCTCCATGCAGGAGCGAGAACGTCCCGTCCGGGAAACCGCACGAACGAACCGCCTCTGCGATCGCATCGGCAACGATCTCGGACGTGCCCGGATGCGAAGGATGGGCCTTGCACACCACCGGGCATCCCGCCGCGAACGCAGACGCCGTGTCCCCTCCGGCCACGGAGAAGGCGAGCGGGAAGTTCGATGCGCCGAAGACCGCTACGGGACCGAGTGCGGTCAACATCCGACGGATGTCGGGCCTGGGGATGGGCTTCCTGGACGGAAGGGCCCGGTCGATGCGTGCGTCCACCCACGAGCCGTCCCGTACCACCGAGGCGAAGAGGCGAAGCTGCGCCGTGGTGCGGGCGCGCTCGCCCGTCACTCGGCCCTCCGGCAGCCCCGTCTCGGCCATGACGCGCTCGATCAGCACGGATCCCCGCTCCTCGATGAGCTCGGCGATACGTTCGATGAACTCGGCCCGTCGCTCCGGGCCCATGCGGCCCATCTCCACGGCGGCCGACTCCGCCGCGCGGGCCGCCCGGTCGATTTCGCCCCGGGTGGCCTGGGCCCACGCGGGCTCCAGCGATTCTCCGTTCACCGGATCGAACGCCCGGATGGTCGCCTCTCCTTCGCGGGATCGGTGGCCGGCAATGAGGTGGTGTCCGTGAAGAAGCATGGTGGCTCGGGGTGTCACGCGTTTTCGAGGATCGTGCGGGTAAGTCGTTCCAGATAGCCCACCAGCGCGTCGCTGGCCCTGACAGCGGCCGTGTCGTCACCGGTGACCACGGCCTCCAGCATGAGACCGTGAAGCTGCGCTGACCGCCCCACGTCTCCCGTCTCACGATACCGCATCCAGAATCGGCGGCAATGCGTGTGAAGGGGGGCAGCCGCTCCGGCAGCGTAAGGATTGTGGGCGGCCTGCTCCAGGATCCGGTCGGCCTCGCGGTCCGCCTGCATGAACCGATGCACGTCGCCGGACCCCGAGGCCGCCTGCATGGCCCCCGCCGCCGCCCACAGCTGGTCCCGCTCCCCGGCCGTCGCCCGTCGAGCGGCTCCGCCCACGATGAGGCGATCCAGCGCGCCGCGCGTCTCGAGCAGCCCCAGGAAGTCCACCAGGTCGACCTCCGACACGATCATTCCACGACGCGGCAGCACCTGGATCAGGCGGCCCGCCGCCAGTCGCTGAAGAGCCTCCCGCAATGGCGTCCGCCCGATGCCCACGGTCTCCGCGAGCCATGCCTCCGAGATGATCGATCCCGGGGCCAGGCGGAGCGAAACGATCTCCGCTTCCAGGGCCTCGTACGCCTGATCGGCGAGGCTTTTCGGATCCGGGGACACGGTCATGATGTCATGGAGGGTCGCGTGGACATCGCCGCCCGGATCACGGCCTCGACCCGTGCACGTTCCTCGCCCGCCAGCGGAAGCCGCGGCGGCCGGACGGTCTCGGTCCCGAGCCCCGCGAGGGTCTCCGCCAGCTTGATGTTCTGGACTAGCTTCGTCGAGACGTCCAGGTCCAGAAGCGGCATGAACCACCGGTACAGCGACACCGCCTCGTCGAACCGATGCTCTCTCGCCAGTTCGTAGAGGGCGACGGTCTCGTCCGGGAACGCGCATACCAGGCCGGCGACCCAGCCGTCCGCGCCGAGCATCAGGGCCTCGAGTGCCACGTTGTCCACTCCGCAGAAGAGACGATACCGATCGCCGGTCAGATTCCGGATCGCCGTGATGCGCCGCACGTCGTCCGACGATTCCTTGACCGCCACGAAGCGCGGCTCGTCCGCCAGCTCCGCCAGCATCCCCGGAGTGACGTCGGTTCGATACCCCACCGGGTTGTTGTAGATCATGATCGGCCGGGGCGACTCGGCCGCGACGGTCCGGAAGAAGGTCAGCGTCTCACGCCCGTCGGTGGGGTAGAGCATCGGGGGGAGCAGCATGAAACCGTCCGCTCCCGCGTCCGCCGCACGCGCCACGAACCGGCACGCACTCGCTGTCGATCGCTCCGCGACCCCGCACAGGACCGGCACCCTTCCCGCCGCCTCGTCGGTGATCATGGCAAGAAGGTCGAGCTTCTCTCCTTCTTCCAGCGTGGAGGCCTCACCAAGGGAACCGCTCACGATGATGCCGTCTACCCCGGCTTCGATCATACGACGCGTGTGGGCCCTGCTCGCCGCCTCGTCGATCGAAAGATCGTCTGCGAACTTCGTCGTTACCGCCGGAAAAACGCCCTTCCAGTCCATCGTCATCACTTGCCCCGGTTGATACACCATTAATATATCAGCTGTGTGCCTAATGCCCAAACCAGGCCGGACAGGGAAGGGAGTCCGTCGCCGGGGGCCTGAAATGTGAATCGGCCATCCCCCTGGGGGAACGGCCGATCCTTGCATGTCGGGGTGGCGGGATTTGAACCCACGACCTCTTCGTCCCGAACGAAGCGCGCTACCGGGCTGCGCTACACCCCGAGTGGCCGCCTGCAACGCGGTCGGCCGTACCAAAGGTTCCCAAAATACGGAGACCGGTCGCGCCGGCCAACCGCAGCCCGTGGTCGCACGGTGAACTCGTTCCGAATCAGTTCGCCGGAGCCAGGGTGCGGATCCGCTCCTTCAGCTCCGTGAAATCGATGGGCTTCGACACGTAGCCGTCGCAGTCCAGGGCGTCGGCCTGGTTGCGGAACTGGTCGTTGTCGTAGGCGGTCATCATGCAGACGGGCACCGGCGGTGGCTCCGACTTGATCCGCCGAAGCAGCTCGAGTCCGGTCATGCCGGGCATATTGATGTCCGAGAGCACGAGGACGACATCGGCTCGGCTGAATCCGTCGAGCGTGGCGAGCGCTTCCTCGCCCGAGAACGCGAAGACCAGTTCCATCTCGCCGCGGGCCAATTCCTTCCTGAAGCGGAGACGGAACAACTGCTCTACGTCCCGCTCGTCGTCAACGACCAGAATCTTCATGTCATTCGGTGTGGGGGTGCGCCGGAAACTAACGCTTTGCCGCGATCCGCGCCAAGCCGCAGCGGCCGGCTTCGCACGTATGTCCGTGCTTCCCGCACTATTTCTTCATCACGGTGGATATTTAGTCGGCGTCAGCGCGTTATTCGGTACCTCGAAGTGCTCGAAGGCAGATTCCGAGTCCATCTCCTCGCCCCCGGGACCCCTTATGTCGCTTGATCCGTCCTCCCTCATCGGAGAAGACGTTGGCCAGTACGCCGTGACCGAGTATATCGGAGGCGGTGGTATGGGTGTGGTGTACAAGGCCGAAGACAAGCGTCTCGGCCGGCATGCGGCGCTGAAGTTCCTTCCCAGCGCGGTAGGGTTCGATCCGAAGGCCCGCGAACGCTTCCTCCGGGAGGCCCGGTCTGCCTCGGCCCTGGACCATCCCAACATCTGCACCATCTACGAGGTCAACGAGACTCCTGCGGGCGCCATCTACATCGCCATGGCGTTCTACGAAGGACGCACCCTGGAAGATTTTCTGGACGACGGCCCGGTCGAGATCGATGATGCGCTGCGCTGGGCGATCGACGTTCTGGACGGGCTCTGCGCCGCGCATGCCCGCGGCATCGTTCATCGCGACATGAAGCCGGCCAACGTCTTCGTCACGAACGACGGCATCGTCAAGGTCCTGGACTTCGGCCTCGCGAAGACGGAGGAGTCGGCCGCCGTCACGCAGCCCGGCGACGTGCTCGGCACCGCGTCGTACATGGCCCCGGAGCAGGCTGCCGGCGGAAGCGCCGACCACCGGGTGGACGTCTGGGCCGTCGGTGCCATCCTGTACGAGCTGCTGGCGGGTCAGAGACCGTTCCCGGGAGCCTATCCGCAGGCGATCATCTACGGGATCCTCAACTCGGATCCGGAGCCGCTGTCCGGACTCAGGCAGGGCCTTCCGATGCAACTCGTGCAGGCCGTCGAGCGGGCGCTGTCCAAGGATCCCGACAAGCGGTTTGCGCGCGCTGCCGATTTCCGGGACGCCCTCAGGGGAGTACTCGACCGCAAGGCCGCCCGGTCCCAGGCTCGCGAGATGATCGAGGAGTCTGCACCGGCCGCGGACACCCGCCCCCCGGAGCCCGTGGCGGCCGAGGCCGACCATGACGTCCTGCACGTCCTGTGCGTGGACGATGAGCCGGAGCTCGAGCTCCTGATGCAGCAGCGGTTCCGACGCAGGATCCGGGCCGGCGAGTGGACCTTCTCCTTCGCGACGGACGGGCGCGATGCCCTGCGCAAGCTCGAGGGCCATCCGGAGATCGGCGTCGTGCTCACCGATCTCAAGATGCCCGGAATGGACGGGCTCACGCTCCTGGGAGAGCTGGCCGAGCTCGATCGCGTGATCCGGACCGTCGTGGTCTCGGCCTACGGGGACATGGAGAAGATCCGCACCGCCATGAACCGCGGCGCCTTCGACTTCGTCACGAAACCCGTCGATTTCCAGGATCTGGAGGCCACGATCCTCAAGGCCGCCAAGGACCTGGAGATCTACCGGCGCGCCCTTCGCTCCCAGCAGCAGCTCGTGTCCATCCGCCAGGAGCTCGACATCGCGAGCCGGATCCAGGACGCGATCCTCCCGGTCACGTTTCCCGAGGGAGACGGCCTGGAGGTGTACGGGTTCAGCGCTCCCGCGCAGGAGGTCAGTGGCACGTTCTACGACGCGTTCTCGATGGATGGCGGGCGGGTCGGACTCATCGTCGGGGACGCGACTTCGCGCGGCGTGACCGCCGCGCTGCTCATGGCCATGGGACAGACCTTCGTCAAGAGCTTCCTGCAGCAGGGCCAGGCGCCCCATGCGTGCCTG